>NZ_JACJDU010000030.1:0-62672 GCF_014163715.1 Shewanella sp. SR44-4
CGCAACCATTTCTTTAGTCAATAGAATAAAAATAATTGATAGTGTTTTCGGACGCAGGATAGTGCAGTTGATAACTTGCCGGGCTCAGCTTTTTATAAATGAAGAGTCGAAGGCCGTAGTTTTTTATCAAGTCCTACTCCCGCAACCATTTCTTTAGTCAATAGAATAAAAATAATTGATAGTGTTTTCGGACGCAGGATAGAGTAGTTGGTAGCTTGTCGGGCTTAGATTTTTATCAATAAAGAGTCGAAGGTCGTAGTTTTTATCAAGTCCTACTCCCGCAACCATTTCTTTCGTCAATAGAATTAAAATAATTGATAGCGTTTTATCGGACGCGGGATGGAGCAGTTGGTAGCTCGTCGGGCTCATAACCCGAAGGTCGTAGGTTCAAGTCCTACTCCCGCAACCATTTTCTATTAATAATTTTCTCATTTCAATTAACTCCCTTTTTAAACCCTTAAAATCCCATTGTACAATTAGTCCTGTCGTCATGCTCAGCTTTTTATAAACAAAGAGTCGAAGGTCTTAGATTTTTATCAAGTCCTACCCCCGCAACCATTTTCTATTGTTATACCTTTCCTTTTAATTTCCCTGCTTTAATTATCTGCACCTAGAACTATATCTTTATCGTGCCCCTATTTTTATATTTTAATCTCAATCTCACATGTTAATTAATTTTTATAGCTCGTCCAGAGTATGAAATGATTAATGTCACTCGCCGGACTCAAAAAATAAAAGCTGTTATGAGCCCAGACGACATTTATATCCCCAGCCCCAAAAATATTAACGTCATCAGTTGAGTCTCTTTCTAGTGCGTTATTTTGATGTTGGTAGCGATAATTTCCACCAACTCAGCATCCCACCTTTAAGTTGATATACATCAGTAAATCCAAACTGTTTAAGTTTTCTAACCCCAGAGATACTGCGATGGGCAGAGAGACATATCACGACAGTTGTTATCTCTGGTGATAATTCAAGCTGTTTTATCGAATCAATAGAAAGCGACGTGATAGGCAGGTTTTTAGAACCTTCAATATGCGACTTGTGCCATTCCATTTTTGAGCGAACATCTACAATCTGAATATCATTCTTCTGAAGTCGTTTATGTACTTCTTGGGCGCTCATTTCGGGTACTTTTCCAAACGGTAGCCACTGACACAGTTTCTTTAATATCGACATCTATGCATTCCTAATATTGATTTCTAATGTGTATGCTTAACTAAAGCCGAATTCAGAGGCATTCATTACCAAGCCATCAAGCTAAATAGTGACAAGTTAACTTTATGGAAAACATCATCATGAATGGCGATTGCCTTTCCTATGTCTAATGTCTACCACACAAGTCGTTTCATCAAGCTTTGATCCACTATTTATATTACCGACTTGAAATCTGACATTAAACAACAATCAAGAAACAGAGCTTTTAAAAAAAAGCTCTGTTTCTACATAATACAGCAGCATTATATTAACTATGCGATCATGCAGCACTGGCTTGTTGTATTTATAGTCACTGTTGTCGACGATTTTGCGCTACAACACATCAATAAAAATGCCGAATGATTTCTCATTCGGCATTATCTAAAGTGCAATACAGTTATTTCATCAAAGTGACTTCAACCAGTGTTTCACTTTGGTGCGATTATTATTGTCACGACTTTGCTTAATTAATTCATCATCAGCTTTAATTTGACTCGTTTTAGCCAACCGGTCATAGAGCAAAACATTCACAGATGCAGCTAAATTCATACACCCTACAGTCGGTACATACACAACATCATCAGCAGCATCAATTAATTGCTGTGGAATAGTGCCGTCTTCCGGACCGAATATATAAAAGGCATTATCTGGATGAGAGAATAAAGGCAACGGAGTCGCCCCAACGACAAGATCGACACAGACTATGGTTGCGCCATCAGGCACACTATCAAGTAATGACTCGACACCAGTTAAAGGAATACGCTTGGCAGCATCTTTAGTGTCAACATCGTATTGAGCATCACCCGACTTAGCCGCCAATTCATAACGTTTTCCGGTATAGCAAACGTTATCAACACCGTAGCAACCAGCTGCTCGCATAATGCCGCCAACATTGACCGGCGTTTTGGGATTAACTAAACCTATAGTGACTTGTTGCAATGAGGAATTTACCATAAAAGCTGTTTATCTATTCCGGGTTATGCCGCTTGAGCGACAATACGTTGACGTAACTGCTGCCATGCAGCTTCCACTAATGAAAAATCATGTTCATCTAATTCTTCATTTGCCAACGCAAGACATTTAACCAACTTTTGATCAAGCGCAGGTAAATCTTGTTCAGGTTCGACTTCTAATTCAGCTAATACAACGGCGACGTGGCCTTGTAAATAACCACAAGCAAATAACGCATCGTCATCGCTGTGGCTAACACTGTCTTCAATCCAAGACTCTAATGCTGCATCGTACTGTTCTAACATGTTCTAGTTCTCCACTAAATCTGGGTTGGCTAC
Organism: Shewanella sp. SR44-4; assembly: GCF_014163715.1. Taxonomy (NCBI): domain Bacteria; kingdom Pseudomonadati; phylum Pseudomonadota; class Gammaproteobacteria; order Alteromonadales; family Shewanellaceae; genus Shewanella; species Shewanella sp. SR44-4. The sequence goes on from NZ_JACJDU010000030.1 coordinate 2,487, forward strand.
TTGATACATTACGTAATCATGGTAACCCGTGACTATTTTGTAATAGCCAGTGAGTGCTTTATCTAATTCAGGGTCGCCACTATCCACAATTAATGGCCTACCTTCAAGTGCTTTTAGCTTAGTTTTTGTGGCCAGGATTAAAATATTGTCTTTTTCTAGTTGCCGGATCAGTTCCGGTGACAACTGCTGATTGCCACGACCCAATATATGCCCTTGCCCACCGATTAATGTAATCACTAGCTTGACGCTAGAATACCTTTTTTTATCGGCAATCAACGCGAGTAATTGTTGCGCGGTAACATCCTTAGCAATCACGCTTTTATGCTGAATAACATCAACACCAAGCAAAGTATTTTCTAAACCAAGGTCTTCCATGACTGCCGCTACGGTGCTGCCTGAACCCATGATATAAAGTTCATCGTCCATTGATTCAATCACATCGGCGGCAATATCGGCCAACACTAATTCATCAACTTCTTTACCGCCCATTTTCACGGCTTGTATATATCGTGGCGCAGCAGGAACCGTCATTTCACCAAATCGTTTCGCTTTTACAATCCCCTGCCTAAACGCAGTCTCATCAATATCCATGACATCAGCAGACATTAAGCTCACTAGCTCACCTTTAAATAACATGCTGACAACAAGCCCAGAAGCATGCGGGGTAATACCGTATACACCGGAGTGAATTTTAACACCCGCTGGTACACCTAACACCGGAAATGCGTCATCAACTACAGCATAAATATCACGGGCAGTACCGTCTCCGCCAGCAAATAGCAACAAATCTAATTGATGATCAAGTAAGCATTTAACCGCTTGTTGGGTATCTATTGCAGACGTTTTTTCAATTGAGGTTGTTTCTAACGCGGTATATACATCTTGAGTCGAAAAACCCATTTGACGACATAAGCTCCCGCCCATATCACCAGATGCAGTAATAATATCGATTTGTTTAACGAAAGGTAAAATGACATCCAGAGCTTGTTGCATGCGTTGTTGTGCTTTGGGAATAGCACCTTTGGCAATAGCTTCTACGGCAACGCCGTCAGAGCCTTTTAAACCGACACTGCCTCCAAGGCCAGCTAATGGATTAATGATTACCCCTAAGCGAAAACGTTTCACACTGACTCCTTGCTGATTACATAACTTCTGTGTCTAAAAATGAAGAGTAAATGAATGACCTAGTTAACCAATTATGTATTAGTCGCTGGTTGGCCATTAATATTGGGGATAAGCAATACCGCTATCATTGATAAAAATGCACAAGCTGCCGCAAATACCCAAACCCACATAGTGCTACTACCATCACCCCAAATCATGCCACTTATCCACGTGCCTAATGCGCCACCCACACCAAAACTGACACTGGCATATAACGCTTGGCCAGTACTTCGATGACTGATGGAAAAATGACGGTGAATGAAATGGATTGAAGCGGCATGGACTAAACCAAAAGTGAAAGCATGTAATAGTTGGCTGATGACCAATAATGAAACGTGTTCAACACCAAATGCCAACAATAACCAACGAATGGCAGTTAACAGAATGCTCACCACAAGCAATACTCGAATACCGTATTGGCGAATAAGACGGGATGAATAAAAGAAAATAACAATTTCAGCTAGCACGCCCAAGGCAACTAGCATTCCAGCGATGGTCTCAGAGTAGCCAACCTGCTTTAGATATAATACAAAAAAACCATAAAATGGTCCGACACTCATCTGCAATAACATTGCAGATAGCATAAACCACACTAATGATTTATCAAATGTAAGTTTAGGACGCTCAGATTTATTGACTACAACACTACGGTTAGCGGGTAAAGGCAATGAGCAAGCAAACAAACCTAAAAACAGTATCATCCCCATATAAGGCAACACTTCGGGGCCCCAGTGATCAATCGCTAATCCACCACTTATCACCAAAATAATATAACCAACACTGCCCCAACTTCGAATGGCACCATAACGTTCAGCTTTATCACCAAGCGTTTCTAACGTAATCACTTCTAACTGAGCAAGAATGGAATTCCAAAAGAAAGTGTATATGGCTAAACTAACCGCAAGATACATGAAGCTGCCGTCGAAGAAAAAACTGGTATAGGTAATCGCTGCAGCAAAGGAGCCAAGCTTTATCAATTCTGCTCGCATACCAGTGCGATCGGCTACAGCCGCCCATACGTTAGGCGCGACAATTCGAGTGGCCATTAAAATGGCCAACAAAAAACCTATCTCTTGGGCATTGAAACCTCGGCTATCAAAGAAAACCCCCAAATAGGGAACCATGATGCCAAGAATAGAAAAGAAAAAGAAATAACAAGCGCTGAGCCAGCGTAAATCTGGTTCAGCGGGTTTCAATGAGGACATTATCGCATTCCGATAACGGGTGTTTGACTAGTAACATCTTGGTTTTGCGCACGATGTCTTAACAAGTGATCCATCAATACAATCGCGAGCATCGCTTCAGCAATAGGCACGGCGCGAATACCCACACAAGGATCATGACGACCTTTGGTGATCATATCGATTGTTTCGCCCTGCACTGTCATGCTTTGACCTGGTACGCTAATGCTCGAGGTAGGTTTTAGCGCAATATGAGCCACAACAGGTTGGCCAGATGAAATGCCGCCCAATACGCCACCTGCATGGTTAGATGCAAAACCTTGTGGTGACATTAAATCACGACCTTCAGAGCCTTTCTGAGTAACAACGCCAAAACCATCACCAATTTCAACACCTTTAACGGCATTAATGCCCATTAACGCATGCGCGATATCAGCATCAAGGCGATCAAATACGGGTTCGCCTAATCCCACAGGAACACCAGTGGCTGCAACAGTAATTTTGGCGCCTATTGAATCACCAGATTTACGTAAGCCACGCATGTACTCATCTAATGCTTCTAATTTACTGGCATCAGGGAAGAAAAATGCATTTTGCTCAATTTGAGTCAAATCAATAGTGTCAGCACTAATAGGTCCTAGCTGAGCAAGATAGCCATGAATTTCAATGCCGTGCACTTGCTTGAGGTATTTTTTTGCTATCGCACCTGCGGCAACTCGCATTGCCGTTTCACGTGCAGACGAGCGCCCGCCGCCACGGTAATCACGCATGCCATACTTTTGTTGGTAGGTATAATCTGCATGACCAGGACGAAACGTGTCTTTAATATCTGAATAGTCTTGGCTACGTTGATCGGTATTCTCAATCAACAAACCAATAGAGGTGCCAGTGGTTTTACCTTCAAACACTCCTGACAAAATTCTTACTTCATCAGCTTCACGGCGTGCCGTTGTATAACGTGACGTGCCAGGACGACGACGGTCTAAATCATGTTGCATATCTTCAACGGTTAACTCCAGTCCTGGAGGGCAGCCATCAATGATACAACCTAAAGCAACACCATGGCTTTCACCAAATGTTGTAACAACAAAGTTTTGACCAATACTATTTCCTGACATGCGCGTTAACTACCTCTATTAATTATTCACTTCATTGAGTGCGATTCTTGTCGCTATTATTCACTATCTTTATAGATGGCGAAAAGTGATTCATTTTCAACTAGCTGATCACGGGTTAATACAAACACGCCATCACCGCCAAATTCAAAATCAACCCAAGCAAATGGCATATCAGGATATTGCTCAATCAAATGCACCATTGAATTACCGACTTCAACGACTAGCAAACCCGTTTCTGTTAAATAATCTGCCGCATTAGCTAAGATACGCTTGGTTAAATCTAAGCCATCATTGCCAGACGCTAACCCAATAGCAGGTTCGTGATGATACTCTTCAGGCATATCACCAATATCTTGTGCATCTACATATGGAGGATTAGACACAATTAAGTCGTAATGCTGGCCTTTTGGAATCGCTGAGAATAAATCGGATTGCATCGGGAAAACACGATCCAACACGCCCAAAGATTCAATATTAATTTGGGCAACTTCAAGTGCGTCTTCGCTAATATCTAATGCGTCAACTTCAGCATCTTCAAACGCATAGGCACAAGCAATGGCAATACAAGCACTGCCAGTGCATAAATCCATAATGCGATTAACCGGTTTGTTATATAACCATGGGCTAAAATGATGATTGATCATTTCGGCAATCGGCGAACGCGGAACCAGTACGCGTTCATCAACATAAAATTCAAGACCCGCAAATTTGGCTTTATTGGTCAAATACGGTACCGGTAAACGTTCACGTACACGGCGAATAATTAATTCAACGATTTTGTGTTTTTCACTACTGGTCAGGTTACTTAAAATAACCTGCTGGCCGATATCTTCTGGTAAGTGTAGAGCATCAAAAACCAATGCAATGGCTTCGTCCCAAGCATTATCCGTTCCGTGACCATAATAAATATTGGCATCATTAAAACGGCTGACAGCCCAACGTAACATATCAGCGATAGTACGTAACTCAGTGACAGCTTCATCTACAAAGATCTTATCCAAAACACACTCCTTAAAAATTGTTCTGCGCTATTGTAACTGATGTCTATTAAGATGACCTAGAATTCAATACAATACGCCCATGAAAGACGATAATTATCCAGACTTATCGCTGTTTAGTGCATTAATCGAGGGTATCAAACCGCTAAGGCAAGATACTCACCACTTTAAACAGCCTGTCAAAGCCAAACAACAGTTCGAAATAAAAGAACAGCAGATTCATGCTGATAGCTATTTTTCGGATACATATCAGCCGCTTCTGCCGGTAGATGGCCCTATGCGTTGGATTAATACCAGCACAGATAAGCATGAATTAAAACGCTTAAGGCGTGGTGACTATTCTCCGGACCTGTTGCTTGATTTGCATGGCATGCGTCAAGCAGAAGCCAAACTTGAATTAGCCGCACTTATCCAAGCATGTGTTAAGCAAAACACGATTTGTTGCTGCGTAATGCACGGCTATGGAATGGGTATTTTAAAACAGCAAACACCAATGTGGTTAGCACAACACCCAAACGTAAAAGCGTTTCACCAAGCACCCAAAGAATGGGGTGGCGATGCCGCGTTATTGGTATTAATTGATATTGGTGAACAGCCTCACCGACGTTAATACGAAGAAATAAGCGCGAACATAAAAAAGGTAAGTAATCACTTACCTTTTTTTATTCAGATGTGATTCAAAACGTTATTGTCATTACACAACAACTTGATGTGGTGCCGTCATTGCGACAAAACTCGCGTTATGCGTATGTTTGTCTATGTGAGCCACCGCAGAGGTAGCAAATAAAGGTGGCTCAACCCCCGCCACAAGCTCGCTGACCATAAATCCTAAAATTGGCATATGTGCTATAACCAATACATTATCAGCTTTATATTGCTCGGCATAAGCCAACACAACATCTATCGCCACTTTAGCATCGCCAGAGGGAGTCACATCATCAACTACTAACCACTTACGGGGTTCAGCTAAGTGTTTACTGACTTCTTGCCACGTTTGCTGCGCACGTAAATAAGGGCTCACAATCACCAAATCAAAATGGCTGACCTGTTTTGCTAACCAATTAGCCATATAGCCAGTTTGAATACGGCCTGTTTCAGTTAATTTTCGTTCCCTATCGGACAGAGCATCAAAACTCGCTTCACCATGGCGCATCAAAAATAGCTGCATACTTCTCTCGTGATGTTTTTATTATCATTCTTAACCAATTGTAGCGTTAATCAGCGCAACAACAAACCTAGAATTGAGCATATTTAGATAAACTTTAGTCGATAATTGAATAAAACTGACCAAGGTAATTTGCTAAAAAGTAATAACAAGATCAATATATAACAAGTTATCTTTTCTGGAGTCTCCTCTTGCCTGAATTTCCAGCAGTTTATAAAAGCCAAAATGATCATCGCCAATACCAATATCGAGTGTTGAACAACCAACTTCGAGTGTTATTGGTTGAAGACATGCAATCAAATCAAGCAGCCGCATCTATGGCGGTTAGTGTTGGTCATTTTGACGATCCTGTTGACCGACCAGGTATGGCGCATTTCCTTGAGCACATGTTATTTTTAGGCACCGAGAAATATCCAGATTCAGGAGAATACCACGCTTATATTAATCAACATGGTGGCAGTAATAATGCTTGGACAGGCACAGAACAAACTAACTTTTTCTATAGCATTAATGCCGAAGCCTTAGAAGGTTCATTAGACCGATTCAGTCAATTTTTTATTGCCCCAAAGTTTGACTTAGAGTTAGTGGATCGTGAAAGGCAGGCAATCGAATCTGAATTTAGCTTAAAATTAAAAGATGATATTCGCCGAGTTTACCAAGTTCAAAAAGAAACCGTTAATCCAAAACATCCATTTTCAAAATTCTCTGTCGGTAACCAAACAACTTTAGCGGGTAAACAAGCAGACATACGGGATGAACTGCTGGCTTTTTATCAACAACATTACAGTGCTAATATTATGACATTGTGCGTTGTCGCTCCACGCCCTATTGCAGAGCTAGACACCATCGTTAAAAAATACTTCTCAAACATTATCAATAGAAATGTAAGTAAACACTATCCATCTGAAGCAATGATAACGAAGGACCAACGTCAAAAACATATACAAATTGTACCGTTGAAAGATCAAAAACGAGTCAGTATTAGTTTTTCACTGCCAGAGATAGACCAATTTTATAAGCGAAAACCACTCACCTTTATCAGCCATTTACTCGGTAATGAAAGCCCAGGGAGTTTACTGTCCTATTTAAAAGTACAGGGGTTAGCCAATAACTTATCTGCTGGCGGTGGGGTTAATGGTTACAACTTCAAAGATTATTCAATCAGCATACAATTAACCGACAAGGGATTTGCAGAGCTTGATGAAGTGGTAACTTGTGTATTTGAATACATTGAACTGATTAAGCAGCAAGGTGTACAAGCATGGCGTTACCAAGAGCGAGCCAATTTACTTAACACTGCGTTTCGATTCCAAGAACAGATCAAAACCTTGGATTTAGCAAGCCATCTCAGTATCAACATGCACCATTATGATATTGAAGACATTATTTATGGCGACTATCGCATGGATGAAATGCTAGAGGATGAAACAATACAACTGCTGTCTATGATGTCGGCAGCTAATATGCGCTTACTCACGGTTGCAAAAGAATCACAGGTCGATAATCAAGCAAAATGGTACGACACTCCGTACCAAGTGAGATCATTACAACCCCAACAAATAGCAAAATGGTCTTCCGTTACGGTAAGAGAGTCACTTAAACTTCCGGAAAGAAATCCGTTTATTGTCGCCAACCCGCAAGCTAGGGCAGACAAAAGCGATACTCCAGTACCCACTATTGTTGCAGAAGGCGAAGGTTACCGTATTTGGCATAAAAAAGATGATGAATTCAATGTTCCTAAAGGGCATTTATACTTATCGTTAGACTCAGATCAAGCGAGCTCAACCCCTAGACAAGCAGCATTAACAAGACTATACGTTGAAATGCTTATCGATTATCTGACTGAACCAACATACCAAGCAGAGGTTGCTGGCCTTAACTACAATATTTACCCTCACCAAGGCGGCATTACCCTGCATTTAACCGGTTTTACGGGTAACCAAGAAAAGCTCCTCACTCTAATCATCAACAAAGCACGCGAGCGTAACTTTACCGAACAACGCTTTAGTATGATTAAAAATCAGATATTACGCAGCTGGAATAATGTTGCTCAAGCTAAGCCAATATCTCAATTATTTACCAGCTTAACCGTGTCGCTACAAAAAAGAAGTTTTGAACCCGCAAGAATGGCTGAAGAACTCACGCTACTGACACTTGATGATTTACACAATCATGTCAGCGAATTTTACAAAAAAGTTTATCTTGAAGGTTTGGTATACGGGGATTGGCTGGTTGAAGAAGCACAGCAACTCGGCAAGCGTTTGCAACATCTATTGTCTTTAGTCACGAAACCAAGCGCAGAGTCTTCACGCGAACTTATCAACCTAGATAAAAGAGGTTCATTACTTCGCGAAAAAACCATTTCCCATCAAGATAGTGCGATTATTGTTTACTATCAGTCTCGGATGGCGACACCAGAACGTGTGGCGTTATTCAGTCTACTGAACCATACAATGTCATCTACCTTTTTTCATGAGTTACGCACTAAACAACAATTAGGCTACATGGTTGGGACAGGTTACTTACCGTTAAACCGACATCCAGGGATGATTTTTTATGTGCAGTCCCCTACTACAGGTCCAAGACAACTTCTCGAAGCAATCGACGAATTCATCGCCGACTTTAATTATGCCGTTATGCAAATAACCAATGAACAATGGGAAAGCACAAAGCAAGGTATGATAAGTCAAATAATGGAACATGATACCAATCTAAAGACACGCAGCCAACGCTATTGGGTGAGCTTAGGTAACCGCGATTATGGATTTAATCAACGTGAAATGGTCGTCGCGGAAGTCGAAAAGCTCACCAGAGCTCACTTGATCAAGTTTATGGTGGCTCACATGCGCAGTAGAGATTGTGACCGTTTAGTCTTGTTTAACAGTGGTGAACAACATCACAGCCAAACAAGCCTTCGTTCAGATAATATGATTGTCGACTTAAAAACATTCAAACATCAAGCAGATAAATTTCAGTTTTAACCAGCATCGACGTTTAAAGGTCTAAAAAATATAAAGCTAGATGAATCGAAATTAGGTTAACAAAATGTCTCAATCATTGTTAACAGTACAAGCAACCAAATAAAACCTTAGTATTACATAACTAATTGATTAAAAAATAACTATAAACAAATTTTACAGCGATAATTGCGTAATATTCTATCAATCACACCTTTTTTGTTAACATGCTTTTGACAAAGGGCCTGCTTTCTGAAAAAGTAGACAATTCATGAACTTCTTTGCGGCATCAAAAGAGAATAAGTATAAATCTATGCCTAAAATTTTACTCTTTATCTGTGTTTATTTTATTTTCAGCTTTGGCGCAGCAGCCATTGAAGCTGATGACACAGAATCAAATTTCGATCTACTACTAAACTACACTAATTATGGTGTTGCGGATGGTTTGTCTCAGGACACAGTAACTGCCATCGTAGAAGATCCAGAGGGTTACGTTTGGGTTGGTACTATCAATGGATTAAATCGTTTCGACGGCAATGAATTTAAGCAATTCTATGCAGAAGAAAATGAAAATTCTCTACCCAGTTCTTTTATTCGTAATTTACTTATCGATGACAATGGCACATTATTAGTCGGGACAGATAAAGGCCTTGTATCGTATAACAAAAATACAGAGAGATTTGTTAAAAATGAAATATCAGACTTAATTGGTAAACAAACAATTTGGTCACTTTCGAAACAGAAAGAAGGTGTGATCATTGGTCTAGAAAATAGAATAATCACTTATTCCAATGCGACTAGAAACATAATATTAGACATTAATGAAAATAAATTTAAAGAGATCAAAAAAATAATAAAAAGCAAAGAATCATTATTTATTAGGAATTTTGATGGTGATGTTTTCGAATTTAAAAATCAAAGTGTTACAAAAATATTAAGCGGTACTAATGATATAGTAACTATGGAAGATAGCTTAATAGCTGTAACTAATGACGGTATCTATATTATCAATGACGGCGTATTATTATTATCAAAGCTTAAATTTAAGGCCTTAAGTTCATCGGCTAATTTTTACTCACAACATACACTTGGATTGTCTGAAAATCATCTATACGAGCTAAATTTAATCAACAAAAAATTAGAAACAAAAAAGATCGGGACTATAGATTTAAAAAAAGAAAGATTAAATAACATTATTATTTCACAAAACAAAAAGCATATTTACATTTCAAACTATGTTGATGGTTATTTTGATATATCACAAAATAAAAATTATCTAAAAAGGATAAATACTCCAGAAAAAAACATTTGGTCTATGACTAACATTGATACTGGATTACTTATCGCTAACAATAAAAGCAATATTTATCGATATAACAAATCAATATCAAATACTGTTGAAGTCAACAACCTTAATCATGGGCCTAAATCGATAATATCTATTGGTGATACCTTATTCATTGGCTCATCTGACGGTCTAACACTAAAAAATAATACGACAAAAGAAGAAAAAAAATTACTTTCTGATATTATTTTCAATATTAAAAAACACGGTAATTTTCTTTTTGCTTCTACTTTTGATGGAAAAATTTACAAGCTTAATTTTAAAGGAGAAATAATCACCCTTTTAGACACAAAAACGGGATTCCCTATATATGACACCTTACTCGATAAACAAACTTTATGGATAGCATCACAAAGCGGCTTGATAAAGTATAACAATGGTGTATTTACAAACATATTCAATCAAGATTTCGTATTCAACCTAACAAAAAATAAAAATAGTATATTTTTTGGAACAAAAAATTCAGTTTATGTATTAAAAAATGAAAATATAAAAAAAATAATAGATAGAAAGAAGATAATTTATTCAATAACAAGCATTGAAGATACTCTTACAATTGCTTCAAGTAGAGAAGTAATATTATTAGATCTTAATAAAAATAAAAAATACATTTTGAATACTGAAAATGGTTCTTTTGACGATTATAATACACAAGCAACACTTAGTATGGGTCAAGAAATAATACTTGGAAGCCCTGATGGTATGCTTCTAATTAATCCAATTGAGATCATATCAACACTAGAAAAAGAACCAAGCAACAAAATAAACTTTGAAGAACTTTTACTATTTAATTCTCCGGTAGAGGTAGGTTCGGAAAAATTGAAAGAACCACTTAATTATATTGAAAAAATCTCATTACGCTATTCGGACTACCCATTCACTATAAAATTTAATATCTTAGGGGAAAGCAATAAAGATTTTGAATTTTTTTATTATTTAGAAGATCTGGAAAAAACATGGTTATCAACTGAAGGTAATAATTCCGTAACTTATACTAATTTATCTCCTGGAAAATATAATTTTAAAATTTATGCAAAAAATCGTTCTTCCGGAAAAGAGACTAATGAAAGAAATATTAAGATATTAGTAACTCCACCATGGTGGTTATCAAATCTAGCGATAGGAATTTATGTTGCCATCATTATAATTATCATTACTTTAATTATTAAATCAGCAATACATCGTAGAAAAATCCAAAAGAAAATAGCCCAGAGTGAAGAACGTTTAAAATTATCATTATGGGGCAGTGGCGATGAAATGTGGGACTGGGATATTGAAAGTGGCAAAATCTACCGTTCTAATATATGGGGCTCTTTAGACTTCCCTCAAGACGGTCGTCGCTCGGGTAATCCTGATGAAGAAAGTAATATCCACCCTCTCGATAGAGATCGTGTGACAAGGGCGCTAAATGATCATTTCAATGCCCTAACCGATCACTTCGAAATTGCTTATCGCGTTAAAGCGCGCAACCAAGAGTGGATCTGGATTTTAGACAGAGCCAAGATAGTTGAACGTGATCAGAAAGATGTACCCCTTCGAATGACTGGCACCATTAAAGACATCAATAATATTAAGCAAGCAGAAGAGCAACTTCGTTTATTCGCTAGAGCAATTGAAAATATTTCTGAAGGGATGTTTATTCTCAATGAAAAATATCAATTTGTTGAAGTCAATAATGCCTGTTGTGAACTGGCAGCTTCGACAAAGGAAAAATTTACTCATGAAATACTCAATTTCACTCGTTATCCAGCCAGTTATTCAGAACAAATAAGAAACTTACTAAAACAGCAAGGTCGTTGGAGCGGCGAAGTTGAAGCGAGTAAAGGTAAAGACAATTATTTCTTAATGGAACTGACTATTGACGCTATATACAATGAACAAGGTGACACAAGTCATTATGTTGGCGTGTTTTCCGATATAACTCGCCGTAAACAACAAGAAGAAGAACTCAGAAAACTAACCAATAATGACTTACTTACCGGTTTACCCAATCGGTCTAGTTTGCAAGTGACACTCAGCAACCTAGTTAAAAAGGATGTTCATCACACCCTAATGGTGCTTGATTTAGATAATTTTAAACGTATTAATGACTCATTAGGCCATCAAATTGGTGATGACTTATTAATTGGTGTTGCTGAGCGTATAAAGTTAGCCATCCCAAAACATGCCAGCTTATACCGTCTAGGCGGCGATGAATTTGCCTTACTCGTAGATCAACACCCTGATATCGGATCATGTGCCGCCATTGCAACGCAAGTGATAAATTGTCTAAAGCCAGCTTTCACTCTTAATAATGACTCACTGGTACTAGGCATTAGTATCGGAATTGTGCTTTATCCTGAAGACGAGCAAAACGAGCAAGCATTGTTACGTAAAGCAGATATCGCCATGTATCACGCTAAGTCTGGTGGTGGCAACCGCTATCAGTTTTATTCTGAGTCATTAAATCAAAATGCTTTACGTCAGCTTGAAATCGAAAGTTTAATCAGAGAAGCACTCAAAGACGATTTGTTTGAAGTATATTACCAACCCAAAATCGATGTGAAGAAAGATCGTCTTAACGGAATGGAAGCATTAGTGAGATTAAATCATCCTAAATTAGGCCTGATTGGACCGAATGAATTTATCCCCCTTGCCGAAGAAAATGGTTTAATCGTTGAAATTGGTGATGTCGTCTTGCGAAAAGCGTGTTTTGCTGCGCAGAAATGGCTCGAACTAGGATTATTTAGTGGTCGTGTTGCTGTCAATTTATCGTCAAGACAATTTGCTCTGCCCGATTTACAGCAACGAATAGAGTCAATTTTACGACTCACAAAGTTACCAGCTAAACACTTAGAGCTTGAAATCACTGAAGGAACTGTCATTAAAGATCCCGAACAAGCGATTAAAGTGATGCAGCAATTGGCTAGAATGGGTGTCAGCCTTGCTCTTGACGACTTTGGGACAGGTTATTCCTCTTTGTCTTATCTAAAGCGATTTCCTATTAATTGCTTAAAGATCGATAAAACCTTTGTTGATGACATAGATAAATCTGACCGAGACCTCAAGATGGTCGATTCAATTATTACTATTGCCCACAATATGGGACTGACCGTGGTAGGTGAAGGGGTTGAACAAACCGCACAACTCAATATATTAAAAGCACTTAATTGCGAAGAGATTCAAGGCTATATCTATAGTAAGCCTATTAAAGAAGCTGACTTTGAGCTTATGTTGAATGCAGACAAACTTAAATTTGAAGCATTAAACGGTACATTAAAGAAAAATAAATAACTACCTCTTATATTTGGCATAACAAATGCAAATGCAAGTTCAGTTGTCAAAATAATATTGTTATTTAACCCTGAGCTTCAATTACAAAATATAAGAGAGATTAAAATGATTAAAGGAATAATTACAGTTGCGGTTTTATCGGCATTATCATTCAATGGCTATTCAATGGTAAATAGTCCTATGACCGAAGCAGCAAATACTTGCAATGTTAGCATGTTAGACACTCGAACAGCTAAAATCCCGGGTGTTAAATTGCTTAACTCCCAAACAGCTAAAATCCCGGGCGTTAAACTGCTTAACACTCAAACAGTTAAAATCCCGGGCGTTAAACTGCTTAACTCTCAAACAGCTAAAATCCCGGGCGTTAAACTGCTTAACACCCAAACAGCTAAAATCCCGGGCGTTAAACTGCTTAACTCTCAAACAGCTAAAATCCCGGGCGTTAAACTGCTTAACACCCAAACAGCTAAAATCCCGGGCGTTAAACTGCTTAACACCCAAACAGCTAAAATCCCGGGCGTTAAACTGCTTAACTCTCAAACAGCTAAAATCCCGGGCGTTAAACTGCTTAACTCTCAAACAGCTAAAATCCCAGGTGTTAAACTGCTTAACTCTCAAACAGCTAAAATCCCGGGCGTTAAACTGCTTAACACCCAAACAGCTTAAGGAGAACCCTATGTTTACTTCTCTAAAAATAGCACTTGGTTTAGCAAAACCAGCTCGTAAAAAAGTAAAATTGCCTGAAGGTTTAAATCACCTTGAAGTCATCCAAGCTAGAGCTTGGTGGAAGTAATTATTGAGATACTGATGATTAACCATCAGCCATAAAAAAAGGAGCATAAGCTCCTTTTTTGTTGTTTTGAATTTGAATTTGAATTTTTATATAGCAAACTAAAATGAGTTTAACCTTCTATTCTATAGCGGCCATGTCGCCAAACCTTCATATCAGCCAAGCGTTTGTGGGTGCTAAACAATGGGTAAGTGAGTGGCCCTAATATACAACCTACACATCCCCATCGCTTTACGGCTAAACCATGCTGATAAGCTGCAAAACCAAATAAAAAACCACTACTAATACTCACTAAAATAAGCATGAATAACCAACTAAACTGCATTATCGCTGACTCCAAATAACTCAGTTAACTTAATCCCTACTTATACAACATTACGATTCATCTTTGACTCGCAAGCAATCATGTTAACGCCATTATATCGAGGTGATTACAGCTTAATGGCGAAATATCATTCGTATGATCGTTTACGCTATCATCCTTGACTTATCATACTAAATAACGGGCATTATACCGTAAAGAAGTATCTGATTGATTAAAAATAAGGCAAAGGTATGCCTTTGTTACATAAAAAAGCGGCAATTCACTGCCGCTTTTTTACAATTTGATAACTAAATATTATCAATAACAATCACTCGGTTTACTTTTTATAAAATTGGCTGCCATCACTAGCCATTTTTACTAACGTATCACACGGTGCGAAACGGTCACCGTACAGTGATTGATAACCTTGTAAAGTTGCCACTAAATTACTTGCACCTAAGGTGTCGATATAACGGAACGGGCCGCCCAAGAATGGCGGGAAGCCAATACCGAATATAGCACCGATGTCACCATCTCTTGCAGAGGCAATAATCCCTTCTTCAAGACAACGAACAGCTTCATTGAGCATTTGAATAGTACAACGCTCTGCCACATCTTTTGCTTCTTTATCCGAAGCGATTAAGATATCGAGCACTTTGTAAACGGATTCATCAACCAATTTGGCTTTTTTAGCTTTAGGTCCGTATTGATAGAAACCTTTACCATTTTTACGACCCTTACGGTCATCGGCTAATAACTTGTCAAATGCTGCAGGTGCTTTAAAGCGATCGCCGAGCTCTTTTTCTAAAATTGGCGAAATTTTAGCACCTACGTCAATGCCCACTTCATCAAGCAAAGTCATCGGTCCCACAGGGAAACCAAACTTCACTAATGCGCGATCTAGGTGTTCAACACGTTGACCTTCAAGTAATAACTGCGCAGCTTCGTTCATATACAGGGCTAGAATACGGTTTACATAAAAACCTGCGCCGTCTTGAACCACAATAGGTGTCTTTCCTTGCTTGCGTGCAAACGCCACTGTAGTTGCAATCGTTTCTGGCGATGTGGTTTTATGGGCAATCACCTCAACTAACGGCATTTTTTCTACCGGAGAAAAGTAATGTAGGCCAATCACATTTTCAGGACGACTTGCCGCTGCGGCAATCTGACCAATCGGTAATGAAGACGTATTAGAAGCAAAAATGGTGTTTTCACCACATTCACGCTCAACGTCTTGAACCATTTTATGTTTAAGTGCTAAATCTTCAAATACCGCTTCAACAACGATATCGGCATCTTTAATACCTGTATATTCAGTCGTCGTTGTCATTAATGCCATGATATTGTCACGCGCTATAGGTGTCATATGACGACGCTTAACGCCTTTATCTAGCAGTTTGTAAGCATATGATAGTGCGTTACTTAATCCCTGCTCTGAAATGTCTTTGACACGCGCTGGAATTTTAGCTTTAGTGGTTGTTACAGACGCAATACCACCGCCCATTAACCCACCGCCTAATACCATTACTTTTTTAACTTTGCGTGGCACAGCACCTTCAGCACCAGTTTCTTTTTTCATTTCAGTGGTGGCAAAGAACAAGCTACGTAATGCTGCCGACTCTTTCGACATCACTAAATTAGCAAAATGAGTTGCTTCAACCTCAAGCCCTTTCACCATGCCTTTATTCATACCTTGACGAACACAATCGATGATTTTAGCTGGCGCAGGATAATTCCCCTGAGTTTTTTTCATTACCTGTTTGCGAGCTTGATCAAACATAATATCGCGAGTAAATGAAGATGATTCTAAAAACTGATTAAGTTTAGATTGCACCACAGGTTTTGCAGCTTGTTTACTTTTTTTTGCTAGCTCTATCGCGGTTTCAAGCAAAATAGAGTTAGGCACAACATCATTCACTAACCCCATTTTTAATGCTTGTTTAGGACGAATTTGCTTGCCAGTAAGCATCATATCTAACGCAGTTGCAATTCCGACTAGTCGAGGTAAACGCTGAGTACCGCCGCCGCCGGGCAACAAACCCAGTTGCACTTCAGGCACCCCTAGCATGGTTTTTTTATCGTCACTGCATACGCGTAAATGACACGCTAGCGCTAATTCTAAGCCACCACCTAAACAAGCACCATTGATAGCAGCAACAACAGGAATTGATAATCCTTCAAGCTCAGAAAAAACCACATGACCTTGTTGTGACAATGCCTTAGCATCAGCTTCACTCTTGCAAGCTGCTAACATGGTGATATCGGCACCGGCAACAAACGAATCAGCCTTACCAGATATAACAACCAAGCCTTTAATGCTGTTATCAGCTTTGATTTCAGTTAATATTTCACTAATTTCAGGACCAAATTGTTCTTTTAAGGTGTTCATGGTTTCGCCAGGAACGTCCATTGTTAAAATGGCAATACCATCGTCACGACGAGCTAAATTAAATGTTTTTTCCATGCTCATTACTCCACCTCCAAAATCATTGCCACACCTAAACCGCCAGCAGCACAAGCAGTTGCTAAACCAGTACCACCACCACGACGCTTAAGTTCATTACACACTTGGGTAATCAAACGCGTACCGGTTGCCGCAAAAGGATGACCATAGGCTAATGAACCGCCTAATACGTTAAACTTACTCATGTCTATTTCGCCTATCGCGCGATTGCGACCCAGCTTCTCTGCTGCAAACTTTTTAGAACCAAACATCTGCATATTGGCCAATGTTTGTGCCGCAAATGCTTCGTGCATTTCAATCAGCGTTAAATCTTCTAATTCCATTCCAGCACGTTTTAATGCTAATGGCGTCGCATACGAAGGCCCCATTAACATGTCTTGCCATACATCGATGGCCGTAAACGCATAACTCTTGATGTAACCAATAGGTTGATACCCTAAGGCTTTAGCACGACCTTCACTCATTAAAATAATGGCCGATGCACCATCGGTTAATGGCGTGCTGTTGGCGGCAGTAACGGTACCGTGCTTACGGTCAAATGCGGGACGCAATTTGGCGTAAGACTCTAATACAGAGTTTTCACGAATATTATTATCACGATCAATAAACTGTTTGTAAGGTGGAATATGAGCTGTCATCACTTCTTGTTGAAGCACGCCAGAATTCCACGTTTCAGTAGCCAATGTATGTGAACGATGCGCTAATGCATCTTGATCTGCACGGCTAATGTTGTAAGTCTTAGCCATTTGTTCTGCGGTTTGCCCCATAGACAAACCCGTTGAATACTCAGCAACCGCTGGCGGTACCGGCATCAGGTCTTTCAAGCCTAAACGACGTGCAATCGCAAATTTTTGCTTAAAAGTACGCGCTTTATTTAAATCGACTAAAGCATGTGCAAGCTTTTTTGATACTCCAATAGGTAGTACTGAAGACGAGTCAGACCCACCAGCTAAGCCGATTTCAATATTGCCGGTCATAATTGATTCAGCTACGTTAACCGCCGACTGAAAACTGGTTGCACAAGCTCGGGTGACAGAGTAAGCATCTGTTGACACATTCATGCCAGTACCTAGTACAATTTCACGAGCAATATTGGGTGCTGCAGGCATTTGCACAACTTGACCATAGACAAGCTGCTCAATTAACTGAGAGTCGATTTCAGAGCGAGACAGCAACTCATTAACCACCATTTTGCCCATATCTAGCGCTGATACGCCATGAAAGGCGGTTGCTTGCTTTGCAAATGGTGTTCTTAAACCGGCAACAATCGCAATGCGCTCACCCCGGGAATTTGTTACTTGTTGTCTATCACTCATGTGTCACCCTCTATTATTGTTAGCTTATCTCGGCTCTGCCGGTAAATTTTTATTTTGCCAGATAATCTGGTCAGACCATCAAAGTGTGACCTGATTCTAACTTTTTATTGAATAGTTTTAAACAGGCGTTTACAACTATCTACTTCATAAAGAGTTAAATTGTGTTAATCCTACTAGCCAAAAACCAATAGAATTCATAACATAGGGTGTAATAATCCCAATGCCAACTAAATAAATTGAGTACAGCTATGCCATTAAGTCGTTTCCACTCACTACGCACCTATTTAGATAATGTTGTCTTAGGTCAACCCGTATTAACTGAGAACTTGCTGATAGCACTTATCGCAAACGGACATTTATTAGTTGAAGGTCCTCCTGGCTTAGCCAAAACTCGTGCAGTAAAAGCATTATGTGATGGAGTAGAAGGCGAGTTTCATCGTATTCAGTTCACTCCCGATTTATTGCCTGCCGATTTAACTGGCACTGATATTTATCGTCAGCAAACAGGGACATTCGAATTTGAAGCGGGGCCAATTTTCCATAATCTAATCCTAGCAGATGAAATTAATCGTGCCCCAGCTAAAGTTCAGTCAGCGCTATTAGAAGCCATGGCTGAAGGCCAGGTTACCGTTGGTAAAAATAGTTATCCTTTACCACCACTATTCTTAGTGATGGCTACACAGAATCCGCTAGAAAACGAAGGTACTTATCCGCTGCCAGAAGCGCAATTAGATCGTTTTTTAATGCACTTAAATCTCGATTATCCTAGCGCAGAAACCGAAGTCGAAATCTTACGCCAATCGCGTAAAGAGGCCAAAACACATCAGTTGCCTACGATAGACCCCGTCGCACAAGCCGATGTGTTTGCAGCAAGAGATCAGGCATTAGATATTTACTTAGCTGAACCATTAGAGAAATACATCGTTGAAATTGTGATGGCGACTCGACAACCTGCGCGCTACAGTGCTGATTTAGCTAAATGGCTTGAATATGGTGTCAGTCCTCGCGCCACAATTTCACTGGAACGTTGCGCCAGAGCGCGTGCTTGGTTACATGAACGAGACTTTGTTTCACCAGAAGACATTCAAGCTGTTGCGCCTAATGTGTTACGTCACCGTTTGTTACTCAGTTATCAAGCGCAAGCGGAAGGCGTTACGGCAGATCAGGTGATTGATCACATTCTTAGTCAAGTTGCCGTACCGTAAATGTTGCAGCACGAGCACCTATTATTAAGCATGATTAGATTATGATGAACCCAACTAATTCATTACCACTTTACAGTGATGGTGTGAGCTTAAATGAGCAAGAGCTTATTGCTTGTCAAAGCTTATCCCGCGCCATACCCGATCGCAAATCGCGGGCGAAAGCAGCATTGTCTGGTCACCGAAGCAGCCAAATAAAAGGCCGCGGTATGGAGTTTGCTGAAGTACGTCATTACCAAAATGGAGATGACGTTCGTACTATAGACTGGCGAGTCACTGCACGAACAGGTGTTGCACATACTAAGTTGTTTGTTGAAGAACGCGAACGCCCTATCCTGCTATTGATAGACTTGAGCCACAGCTTATACTTTGGCTCCCAGCTACTATTACAATCGGTACAAGTGGCTCATTTAGCCACAACGTTAGGTTGGAATGCCATTAACCATGGCGATAGACTCGGGGCATTAATTGCCAGTGAAAGTACTCACTTAGAGCTAAAGCCACGTAGTCGCCGTCAAGGTATTTTACAGTTAACCTCAGGGTTAATTAATGTCCATCAACAACAATTAAACCAAATAAATCAATTATCACCCGATCCCGGCCATATGTTTAAAGCCTGCCAACGGCTACAGCGCATTGCTAAGCCTGGGTCACTGATTTGGATTATTACTGACGGCCAACATATCAACCAGCAATGTTTAGCGCCTTTAACAGAGTTGTCGCGTCACTGTGATATTGGTGCCTTTGTGGTAACCGATCCATTAAGGCAGGGAACCTTAGCGTTACCCAAACAATTTTCTTTACCCGTACGAGATGGCCAACAACAACAACTGACCCTAACACGTCAAAGTTATGAAGCCTGGTTAAGTACTCAGCAACAGCAGTTACAGCAATTCGTCTCATTAATGAATATGATAAAAGTACAACCTAAATTCATCGATGCCGCTAAACCGCTCAGTGCACAATTGGATATTTTACGTTAAATGACCACTGCTAACTTACCAACACAGCCATTGCCGATTGACGCCAAAGCCTCCGCTTTAGCGCAAATGCAAGATATTGTATTACCAGAGCCAATTAGTGCAGTGCCTATCGCACCTGGATATTGGATAATTGCAACAATATTAATAACCTTAGCAATCTGGTTAGTTAAGCGTTTATATAAACAACATCAATATCATGCACCACGAAAAATCGCGCTGACGTTACTAGATAGCTATGATATTGAAGATGATACCTTTGCAGCACAGGTTAACAGCTTACTCAAACGCACCGCACTTACCTATTTACCGCGTGAACACCTCGCTAAACTCAACGGTCAGCCTTGGTTTGATTGGTTAGATACTCGCCTCGCCTCTGGCCAGCAACATAAAATTGGTCATCTATTAGTTAAGCGACATCAAGCAAGTGGTTTAGACCAAACCGAAAAAGCCCAATTAAAATCTTTAGCAAAAGCCTGGCTAAGCAATAAACGTCCTTTTAGTGATGCAACGTTATCATCCAACAATTCACATCTGGAGGCCAAATGCTAGCATTTTACTGGCCATGGTTATTAATCTTACTGCCACTTCCGTTGTTGATAAAACGCATCAACATACATAATGTCGGCGGACATTTACAACTACCCGGCATCGCTACAACGTTTACTGTGTCCAGCTCAGTAAACCGAAAAAGCAGCAGAAAACGTTACTGGCTAATGTGGATATTGTTGTTGTTAGCAATCGCTCGACCACAGTGGCTTGGCGATCCCATAGAATTACCGGCAAAAGGCCGTGATTTAATGATTGCGGTGGATTTATCCGGCAGTATGCAAATTGAAGACATGGTCATAAATGGACAAACTGTTAACCGGTTTACCCTAATACAACATGTACTTAGTGACTTTATCGAACGACGTAAAGGTGACAGACTCGGACTTATTTTATTTGCTGATCATGCTTATTTACAAGCCCCACTCACCTTAGACCGCCGCTCTGTTGCTACATTTTTAGATGATGCTCAGATAGGTTTAGTCGGCAAGCAAACCGCTATCGGTGAAGCCATTGCACTTGCGGTTAAGCGCTTTGATAAAGTTGACGAAAGTAATCGAGTGCTCATTCTGTTAACGGATGGCTCTAATAATGCAGGTAATATTGAACCAGAAGTCGCCGCACAAATTGCCGCGAAACGTAACATCACTATTTATACTATCGGGGTTGGCGCAGAAATATTAGAACGCCGAACTATTTTTGGAAAAGAGCGCATTAATCCATCAATGGACTTAGACGAAGGCCAACTCAAAAAATTAGCTGCCATGACTAAGGGGCGTTATTTTAGAGCCCGAAACAGTGAAGAGTTAGCCAGCATTTATCAAGAAATAGACAAGTTAGAACCAGTGAGTCGTGATCAATTGAGTTATCGTCCCAAAAGTGAGTTATTTTATTGGCCGTTATTAATGTCATTACTGATTAGTTTTTTAATCAGTTTGCAGCAACAATGGCCAGGTCAGTTATTGGCTAAAACCAACCAGACTAAAACTAACCAAACCAAAGAGGCGAATCAATAATGATCCATTTCATTCGCCCTGAATGGCTATTAGGGTTCATTCCGGTATTAATATTAAGTGCATTATTTTGGCGTAAACATAGCCAGCAATCAGCATGGAAACAATATATCGCCCCACATTTAAGTCAGTTGCTTATCAGCCAAACGGTTGAGAAAAGTCATCAGCCCAAATGGCTATTAATTGCCAGTTGGATAGTCGCCGTGATTGCGCTTTCAGGGCCGGCATTAAACAAACAAAATCTGCCAGTATTTGCAACCGAACAAGGTCGAGTGCTCATTATGGATATGTCTCAGTCCATGTATGCCACCGACTTAAGTCCAAATCGCTTGTCCTACGCTAAATTTAGAGCGACCGACTTATTAAATGAATTAAAAGAAGGCGAAACAGGGTTGATTGCCTATGCTGGTGATGCTTATACCATTAGCCCGTTAACCCGCGACCGTGACACTATTTTAAACTTACTGCCAACATTATCACCCGATATTATGCCCACTAAAGGATCTAACTTAACAGCGGCGTTATCTCTAGCAGAAAAACTATTGGCTCAAGGTGGTCATGTCAGTGGCGATATTATTGTCATGACCGATGGCATTTCTGCACAACAATTTAATCAAACAAGCAGCGCACTTAACAGCCGTTATCGTTTATCGATCATGGCTTTTGGCAGTAAACAAGGTGCACCCATTCGTTTAGCTGATGGTCAATTATTGCGTGATAATAGTAATGAAATCGTCGTCGCTAAAACCGATTACGGTCTATTACAGAAACTTGTCCAACAACACCAAGGGATCCTTGTGCCAGCTCAAACAGATGGTAGCGATATCTCCACCCTCACCCACTGGCTGGCAACTGATGGCAAGGTAACCGAAACGGATCTTGCTGGCGAAACTTGGCAAGATCTGGGTCCATATTTAGCTATGTTATTAATCATCCCGATGTTAATGAGTTTTAGGCAAGGATTATTAACCCTCATGCTTAGCCCTAGCTTGCTATTCGCTACGGCAATGACATTTAGTCTAGCCAACAGTCAACCAGCACAAGCCTCTGTGTGGCAGGACTTATGGAAAACTAAAGACCAACAAGCACAGTCTGCATTTGAACAAGGTGAATTTACCCAAGCAGCGGAAACATTCGAAAACCAACAATGGCAAGCCTCTGCGCAATACAAAGCCGGTAATTACCAACAAGCGCTAGAAGGCTATGAACAAGACAGCAGCGCCCAAGGTTTATATAACCAAGGTAATGCCCTAATGCAGCTTAAAGATTATCAAGAGGCCATTAAGCGTTATCAACAAGCTATTGCGGCTCAATCACCGTTTACTGAAGCAAAACAGAATTTGACCTTAGCCCAGCAATTGCTTGAACAACAAAAAGAGTCATCAGATCAGCAATCTGATAAATCAGAGCAAGATCCATCTAACTCAAATGATGACAACTCTACATCAGAGCAATCTTCTGATAACAATGAATCTCAACAAGCAGATTCCGACGAATCACAGTCTGGTGAACAGGAAAACCAACAAGGTCAACAAGACCAATCTGGCCAACAAAACCAACAACAGAACGCTGAAAACCAATCTGACAATAAAAATGATCGTTCATCTGATAATAATAAACCGCAATCACAAAGTGATCAGCCATCAGATCGCGATGAACAACAAGATGATAAACAATCCGAATCGTCACAAAACGAAGCACAACAGCAAAATGGTCAGCAACAAAATGGTTCGGATCAACAATCATCAACCTCTGAAGATAACAACACTTCACAGCAAGATGATTCAACGCAAGATTCTCCCGCTAGTAACGAATCTAGCATGCAGGCCAGTGCGACTAAAAATGGAGACCAACAAGATGATGGCAACCAAAAAATGAGTGCTGCACCGTCGTCAACAGAGTCAAATACCGAAGACATAAAAGATGGCAAACCATCAGAAATGATCTCGGCTTCACAAATTAATCAAGATGATTTGCCTGCAGATATGCAACGTGCCCTTCGCGCCATAAACGAAGATCCACAAGTGTTAATCCGCAATAAAATGCAGCTTGAATATCTAAAACGTCGTCAAAATAGTCAACCGCCTAAGGAAAATGAACAGTGGTAATCAGAACTTTTTTTAGCCTATTGCTATTCATCATTGCTGCACCGGTATTTGCACTTAGCCAAGTACAAGCAACCATAGACCGAAATCCAATTGTTACCGGTGAGTATTTCGTACTCGATATTATTGCCGATGATGATCTAAATGCGGGGGTATTAGATACCTCAGTATTGCTCGATGACTTTATTGTTGGAAGAACTAGCGTTGGCCGCAGCACTAAAATGGTTAACTTTGACACCACCAAAGAAACTCGCTGGCAGGTATTATTGTCACCTAAGTCAGTGGGCAATGTCACCATACCGGCGTTTAACATCAAAGGAATTAGCTCAAACCCAATTACCTTAAAAGTTATTCCACAAGGTTCAACTGCCGACGAAGTACAAAACGTATTTATTAACATCAACACTAGTGCCTCAGAAGCTTATGTCGGCCAATTAATCACTTATAAAGTAAAACTATACCTTGCAGTAGAATTACAACGAGGAGTATTAAGTGCTCCCGTTATTGAAGGCGCGCAAATCAAGCAAATAGGTGAAGACAAAGATGGCAGTGAGATCATTGATGGCCGTCGCTTTAGAGTAATTGAACGCACTTACGGTATTATTGCCGATCTGCCAGGGGAGTTAGTTATCAACGGCGCCAGTTTCTCAGGCGATGTACTTGTTGAAGCCCCTAGACGCGGAGGTATGTTTGGCTTTAATGAAAGTCGGCCAATGCAAACAGAAGCGGAAAGAGAAGTCATTCAAATCAATTCAACACCGCCAAGTTACCAAGGAAAATGGTTAGTCAGCGATATTGCGGTATTAAAAGAGACGTGGCCGGACGATATCAGCGAATTTGAAGTGGGCAGCCCAATTACCCGCACAATTAGTTTAATTGCATCTAATACCGATGACACTAGTTTACCCGACATCGATATTCCACTGGCCGACGGCTTAAAAGCTTATCCAGAAAAGCCGTTAAGACAAACTTTTGTTCGCGACAATCAAGTGGTATCACAATACAGTATCACTACTGCTATTGTGCCAACAAAACCAGGTACTTATACTCTACCTGAGATAAATGTTCCTTGGTGGAACCCACATCTTAAAAAGCAACAATTTGCCACATTGCCAGCCCGCACGATTAACGTTATAGGCAGCACAACGGCTACGACAGATATTCCACCAGCGGATAGTTTTAGCGCAGTTCAAGCCAGCGGATATTGGCCGTTACTGAGTGCTGTTCTGGCGGTATTATGGCTCATCACTTTAGTATTATGGCGTAAAGCAGCATCGGTAAACCGCACGTTGCCACAATTTAATCAAGACAATAAAAACCTCAAAATACCTAGAAAAACAGCAACGACTGGACTCAATGCAATTATTCATGCATGCGACCGTAACGACAGCAGTGCGGCGATTATTGCGGTACAAGCCTACTTTAGCGAACGTTTAGGTAAATTGATGACTTTGACTCAAATCAGCGGTTTATCAGAACAATTAGCGTTAGCAATGAATAAGCTACAAGCAGACAAATACAGCAATAAACCACAAGCGATTGATAAAAAATCGTTAATGGATGCCATTTTGGCTTATCAACACCCCCCTCTCGCCAATAAAAAATCAATAATAGCAGAGCTAAATCCATAACATTAAAAAGCTAAATAGTAGCTAGATGCTGCTATTTAGCTTGCTATTAATCCTCCTCCTTTTTAAGCTGTTACATATTATTAACTCAAAAAAGTTAAAAAATGTTTGATTCATTGCGAAAGAAAAAGTCCGAACCTGCGGTCTTATCTGAGATGCTAACAAAACAACGACGATACGATAGCCTTGTCAGGGCTCTTCACACCGACATATTTCGCTACGCCTTTTGGTTGTGTGGTGATAAACATGTTGCTGAAGATATTACTCAAGAAACGTTCTTAAGGGCGTGGCGTTCTTTGGACTCATTAAATGACGAAAAAGCGGCTAAAGCCTGGCTAATTACCATTTTAAGACGGGAAAATGCCAGACGTTTTGAGCGTAAACAATTTGACTACAGCGACGTAGAACAAGATTTACTTGAAGATGTACTATCGACAAGTCATGAAGAAGATACCGAGCAGTATTGGTTACGTCGTCAAATAGGTCAACTCGATATCGAATATCGAGAGCCGTTGTTATTGCAGCTGATTGGCGGGTTTAGTGGTGAAGAGATTGCCACCATGCTAGAACTCAATCGAAATACGGTAATGACCCGTTTATTTAGAGCCAGAAACCAGTTAAAAGACGCTCTCGAAGCACCAGAGGTAAGAGGTCAATCAAATGGATGATCTACAGTTTCGTCGCCATGCATACGGTGACCCCAATAATCAAGCCGACGATTTTTTAGCTCATTTAGCTGAAAATGAAGACGATGCTAAATTTGTCAAAGATCTACAAGCATTTGATCATAGACTCACTCAAGCACTCAATATTAGTGTGCCTGATGGGCTTGCTGATAAGTTAATTTTACGACAGCAATTGAGTCAGCATCAAAAAAACAAAAAACAGACCCGTTACTTAATGGCAATGGCTGCTTCAGTTGCCTTTATTGTGGGAGTTAGCTTTAGTTTATTACGCTTCACGCCAGTAAACTTAGGGGAAAACTCGTTGGCTCATGTTCATCATGAAACCAAAGCATTAGTGATGGAACAGGATATTGGTTTTAATGACGTAAACTTTAAACTAGCCAGTTTAGAAGGATTAAGTGATTCGAAATTTATCCAACAACCAGGCCGTGTTTTTTACACCTCTTATTGCGACTTCCAAGGTGTTAAATCATTGCATTTAGTGATGGCTGACGAGAACGGAAACAAAGTCACTTTGTTTATTGTGCCCGTCGAAAGCCGTATTGTGTTAGAAGAAGCATTTGCAGATAATCAATACAAAGGCCAAAGCTTTCAAACAGCCGACGCCTACATGGTGTTAGTGGGCGAGCCCGCTTCTGACCTTGATTTTGTCAAAAAAGAAGTTGCAAACACCTTTATTTAATTTATAAATTAATGATTTAAAATCCGCTACTTCATTGGAATAGCGGATTTTTTTTCATCTTAAAAAATCAAAGTGTGAACTAGATCAAACTTCTGCTAGCATGTCGACCATAAAAATAATCACCTGGAAGCAATATGGAAATTCAAACACCAATCATCATTACCTTTATCGGATATCTTGCCTTAATGATGGGTATCGGTTACTGGGCTTATCGTAAAACAGACACTGTTGATGATTACATTCTCGGTGGTCGCAAAATGGGGCCCGCAGTAACAGCGTTAAGTGTTGGCGCATCAGATATGTCTGGTTGGTTGTTATTAGGCTTACCTGGCGCGGTGTATTTAAGTGGTTTAGGTGAAGCCTGGATTGGATTTGGGTTAGTGTTTGGTGCGTGGCTTAATTGGCTATTTGTTGCAAAACGACTGCGAATTTATACCCAAGTTGCCAATAATTCTTTGACGTTACCCGATTTTTTTGAAAACCGTTTTAATGACTCTCATGGACTATTGAAATTGGTTTCGGCATTAACGATCCTGATCTTTTTCACTTTCTATGCTTCTTCAGGCATGGTGGGCGGTGCGATATTATTTGAAAAAGTATTCGGCCTCGATTATAACCTCGCCTTACTGATCGGTTCATTCATCATTGTGTCTTATACTTTCGTAGGTGGATTTTTTGCCGTCAGCTGGACTGACTTCTTTCAAGGCTGCTTAATGTTAATTGCATTATTAATTGTACCCATTGCAATTTTCAGCCAACCCGATACTCAAGCAAGTTTTGAACAAATTGATCCTGCTATGTTGTCGTTTATTAACGAAAACACCACCGTCATTGGACTCGTGTCGCTATTGGCGTGGGGATTAGGTTATTTCGGCCAACCGCATATTTTGTCTCGTTTTATGGCTATCGGCAGTCCAAAAGATTTAGTGTTATCTCGTCGTATCGCCATGAGCTGGATGTTAGTGTCGTTAGTTGGTGCCTTAGCAACGGGTATTGCCGGTAGTCTTTATTTTGCTGCAGAGCCACTTGAGAACTCAGAAACAGTATTTATTCATTTAGCCCATGCCGCTTTTAATCCATGGATTGGCGGCTTGCTGATTGCAGCTATTTTGTCTGCCATTATGAGTACTATTGACTCACAATTACTGGTTTGCTCTAGTGTCATCACAGAAGACTTTTACCTTAAATGGTTACGTCCACAAGCCAGCAGTAAAGAGTTAATGTTAGTAGGCCGTATTGGCGTTATTGCCATTGCATTAGTAGCCGGCGTTGTTGCACTTAATCCTGAAAGCAGCGTATTAGGACTCGTCAGTTATGCATGGGCGGGGTTTGGAGCTGCATTTGGTCCCGTGGTGTTATTATCACTATTTTGGCAAGGTTATAGCCGTAATGGTGCGATATCAACCATTCTAGTGGGTGCTTTAACCGTTGTCGTGTGGAAACAACTGACTGGCGGTATTTTTGAGTTGTATGAAATCGTCCCTGGATTTATTTTCGCAATGTTAGTGGGGGTAATCGTCAGTAAAATGTCACCACCAACACCGAAAACTATCGCCGACTTTGCCGATTTTCGTGAATCTTTAAAAACACAATAAACTCCAATAAAAGGCTGTATTAGTCATTTTAATAGCTCAACCGCTGTAATTGCAGAGGTTGAGCTACTAATCTTATAATCGAGTGTCAATATCAACGAATGACCTAACAAGCTTCGATGAATCTCATCTGATTAGTCTCTAAAATCCACTATGAATAAACTTTAACTTAAACTAACTGCACAGTAATGGTTATCTAAAACTGCTGATAAATTTACATATACTGCCATGCTATCAAACACCTACTTCACCATTAAAAACCAGAATTAACTTAATATTAACAACAACTAACATCTGGTCGGAGTTGTTACATTAGTCACACTTACCTAATATGCCTAAAATTTTGACCGTCAAATGCTTGAAGTGAATAAACTTTGTGCAAAACGGTAATAATAAATGGGACATAATAATGAATAAATTCCACAAGACCCTCATTGCTACCGCGGTAGGACTACTCAGTGCACAAGCATCCGCTGCTGGTTTTCAGTTAAACAGCCAATCTGCTACTGGTATTGGTCGTGCAATGGCGGGTGATGCCGTTATTGCTGACAATGCATCGGTTCTATCTCGTAATCCTGCAGCCATGGCTCTTTTTGATGAAACAGCGCTATCTTTAGGTGTTGTTTATGCAGACATTGATGTATCAGTATCTGATGCACAAGGCAGTTTTGCCGGACAAGACGTTGCTTTTGGTAGTGAGCATAATGCAGCAGAAGCAAAAGTTATCCCCAATTTTTATTACATCAATCCAATTAATGACAAAATGGCGTTTGGCGTTGCGGTATTCAGTAACTACGGCACTGGCACCGATTTAGGTGACTTGGCAAACAGAACCCCTACCATTAGCGGCAATGCAGTACCACTGCCACCTCCAGTAGACTTACTCGGTAATACAGAAGTGGTTACTATTAACTTCAACACCAGTATGTCTTATCGCATTAATGATGAGTTCAGTTTTGGTTTTGGTGTTGATGCCGTTTACGGCAGCGGAACCTTAACTCGTACTAGCGAAAACCCACAGATTGGCAGTCTAGTCGATGTCGATGCAGATGGTTGGGCATTAGGTGGGATTGTTGGTGTTGTGTATGAAGTTAATCCAGATAATCGATTTGGTTTAAGTTATCGTATTAGCCCAAAACTTACCGCCAAAGGTGATGTAAATTATCTTTACACTGAATACAATGAAATTGATATTCCTATCGCTGATATTGCTCAGTTTGCCGGTTTCCACCAGCTAACGGATAAATTTGCCGTGCATTACACTGCACAGTGGACTAATTGGAGTGCATTCGACAAAATCGTGGTTAAAGATGGTGCCAATGGTGTCGACCAAGCAGATTTAAAAGAATACCACTGGAAAGATTCGTGGTTCTTAAGCCTAGGCGCGACTTATAACCTCACTCAAGACTGGACTTTACGCGCAGGTGTCGCAACCGATCAGGGCGTAGTTAATCAGCATTCATCATTATCAATACCTGATTCTGATCGCACTTGGTACACCGCGGGTGTGAGTTACGATTTAAATGCAAAATCAAGCGTTGATTTAGGTATCGCTTTTGTACGCGGAGAAGATGTTACTGTACTAGAAAATAGTAACCTTCTTGCTCAAGTGCCTGGCTACAACAGTGAGATTTCAGCACAAACGCGTTCAAATGCGGTTTACTACTCAGTACAATATAACTACAGTTTTTAATTAGCAGTATTTACCCTTTTTTAGTCCGCTCACCACGGGCTAGAAGTTTCCAACCAAGCCGCCTTTTATTGTTAATTGGCGGTTTTTTTATGCCATTTATATCATAGGGTTCTAATCTATACGATTTTACAATATATCGGTTGCTTAACGGTGCAAAGTCCATTAGAATTTTCTTATAGACTTCACATTAGGCTATCACTATGTCTCGCTTATCTAATAATTTATTCCTCGGCACAATTCTCGCAACAACGATACTAGCCACAATAGTATCCTATACAGTGCAAGCCTCTGATGTTGCTACATTAAAGCTAGAGTATTCAGAACAATATCAACCCCGTATTTATGATGCAAAAATTGAAGCAATTAAAGCGGCAACGATTTCTGCACAAACCTCAGGGCGGATTATTAATATTCATTTTGATGTGAATGATCTCGTCCCACAAGGCGCTGCATTATTAGAAATTACCAATAAAGAGCAAGGCGCAGGATACGCGGGTGCAGAAGCGGATCTCGCTAAAGCAGAAGCGCTAAACAGTGAGGCCCAAGCACAATATCTTCGTTATAAAACATTGTTTCCCAAGGGCGCCATATCAAAAGGTGCCATGGATGAAGCCACTGCCAAAGCAAAATCCAGCAAACAAGCAGTCAGTGCTGCTCAAGCACAGTTAATAAAGGCCAAAGAGAGTTTAAATTACACTGTCGTGAGTGCGCCTTTTAGTGGCCGAATGACCCATCGATTTATCGAACAAGGTGAAACCATATCTTACGGCCAAGCGTTGTTCTCTGGCTACGATACTCAACACCTTAGAGCTGTATTTCAAATTCCCCAGCAAGACGTTGCTCAGGTGCAACAACAGGAGCAAGTGAGTGTTCAATTGTTCAACGGCGATGAAATCATTTCAAATGATATTAACGTCTATCAATTTGCCGATCCGTTAACTCATCAGCATCAAGTCAGAGTCAATATTGATGCCAGTAACATGGAAGACGTCATTGTAGGTCAGTGGATTAAGGTAGTCGTTAACTTCCCTAGTCGAACGAGTTTAATGATCCCATTATCGGCCATACATCAAGTCAGTGACTTAACGTCAGTGTATCGTAAACATTCAGACAAGATTGTGCTTAACCAAGTGCGTATCGGCCGAGTAGACCATCAGAATAATACTGCTGAAGTATTATCAGGGTTAATGGAAGGCGATGAAATTGTTATCGATGCTGGACGATATTTAATTATGTCCTCAGCAGCGAAAGGTCAGGAGTAAACCTGATGACAACACCTAATGAATCGATAAAACTTGGCCTTTCAGGCTCAATAGCAAAAGCATTTCAACACAGCGCCATTACCCCATTACTGGCTATTCTAGGTTTATTACTCGGCCTTTTTGCGGTGATTATTACTCCCAAAGAAGAAGAACCTCAAATTGATGTGACTTTTGCTGATGTGTTTATCCCCTACCCTGGAGCCACACCGACGGAGGTTGAAAATCAGGTCACCTTACCTGCAGAACGGATAATTTCTCAAATAAAAGGCATTGATACCCTGTACTCATTTTCCCAGCCCGATGGCGCGCTCATTATCGCTATTTTTGACGTTGGTGTCCCACGAGATGAAGCTGTGGTTAATTTGTACAATCAACTGTATTCAAACAGCGATAAGTTTAACCATGCAGCAGGCATTGGTGAGCCGTTAATCAAACCTAGAGGTATTGACGACGTACCTATAGTAGGGTTGACGCTCTGGTCTCAAGATCCAAACATCACTGCAGAGCAGCTTACCATGGTCGCATCGGGCCTAGAAACAGAGCTAAAACGGATACCGGGTACTCGAGAAATTTATAGCCAAGGTGGCCACGAGATGGTGTTAAATGTGCGTATTGATCCTGTCAAGATGAACAGTTTCGGCGTAACGTTCAACGATATTAGTGCCACATTACAAGATAATAACCAACTGTCTACAGTCGGCTCTATGACGCAGTTTAATCAAGAAATAAAACTGCAAGCGGGGCAGTTTTTACGCACGCCTGATGATGTTAATAATCTGCTGATTAAAGTTAATCAACCCGAGTCTATAACGGAGAAAAGTCCATTTCCTCGTGCAGTTTATTTATCTGATGTCGCCGATGTGAGCCTTAAAAGTGATATTCCTAAACAACATGTTTGGCACGTAACAGATAAGGGGACTTACCCGGCTATAACCATCGCGATTGGTAAACAGGCGGGGCA
Organism: Shewanella sp. SR44-4; assembly: GCF_014163715.1. NCBI lineage: Bacteria > Pseudomonadati > Pseudomonadota > Gammaproteobacteria > Alteromonadales > Shewanellaceae > Shewanella > Shewanella sp. SR44-4. Next base: position 34,915 of record NZ_JACJDU010000030.1, read on the forward strand.
AAATGCCGTCGACATTGCAGATGCCGTATTAGCTAAAATCGATGCTGTCGATAACGTATTAATTCCCAATAATGTCAATGTCGCTATCTCTCGCAACTACGGTAAAACCGCTGGAGATAAATCTAATACACTTATTTTCAAATTGATTTTTGCCACATCTGCGGTAGTACTACTGGTATTTTTCACCATGGGACTTCGTGAGTCTGCCGTCGTTGGTGTAGCCATTATCATTACTCTCGCCATAACCTTATTTGCATCTTGGGCATGGGGATTCACTCTAAACCGAATTTCATTGTTCGCACTTATATTCTCCATTGGTATCTTGGTCGATGATGCCATCGTGGTGGTAGAGAATATTCATCGGCATATGGCAATGAGTGATAAACCCATAAGCGAGCTCATCCCTCATGCCGTTGATGAAGTCGGTGGGCCAACGATATTAGCTACCTTCACCGTTATCGCCGCCCTATTGCCAATGGCGTTCGTATCTGGACTAATGGGTCCATACATGAGCCCAATTCCGATTAATGCCAGTATGGGAATGATTATTTCGCTATTAATCGCGTTTATTATGACCCCATGGTTAAGCCGCATATTGTTAAAACCTCACAAAAAGATACATAGTTCAAACAATAAAGCGCCTGACACAGGTATCCCAGTAGAAGAAGACAATCGATTAACCCGTCTATTTACGCGAATAATGAGTCCTTTTTTACTCGGCGAACATGCGCCAAAAGCGCGAAAAGGCTTGGCTTTAGGGATCGTATTATTGATTGCCTTCGCTATCGCCTTACCTGTAATGCAAGCTGTAGTACTAAAAATGCTGCCTTTTGATAATAAGTCTGAGTTTCAGGTAATGGTTGATATGCCTGAAGGCACCCCTGTGGAACAAACTCAAAGAGTATTACAAGATCTCAGTCAATATCTCAGCAGTGTGGAAGAAGTTGAGCATTTACAGTTGTACGCGGGCACCCATGCACCTATGAATTTTAATGGCTTAGTACGACATTATTTTTTACGCAGCAGCCAAGAACTCGGTGAAATTCAGGTCAATCTAGTGGATAAAAAACATCGAGACCGCGACAGTCATACCATTGCATCATCTGTACGCGAGCCGTTGCAAAAAATTGGTCTACGTTATCAAGCCAATATCAAAATTGTTGAGGTACCACCAGGGCCACCGGTTTGGTCGCCTATAGTTGCTGAGGTTTATGCGCCTAACACCGAATTACGTGAACAAGCAGCCAATGACTTATTGCAACGTTTCAGAGATACCGAATACGTCGTTGATATGGATATATATTTGCCAGCGCAACAACAAAAGTGGCAAGTGATCATTGATCGAAATAAAGCCAGCTTAATGGGTGTTTCTTACGCCAGTATTGTGGATACGATCAGCACTGCTGTTGATGGTAAGGATGTCAGTTACTTGCATCAAGCACAGTTAGCTCATCCCACGCCGATTAGATTACAGCTTGATGAAGCCGCTAAAGTAGATCTAAAGCAAGTCTTGTTATTACGCATACCGACTCAATCAGGTGAAACAGTACCGCTAACTGAATTAGTTAAGGTGCAACAACAAGTGATTAATGCACCCATTATCCATAAAAATATGGTGCCTATGATAATGGTTATTGCCGATATGGCAGGGCCAACGGGTAGCCCACTTTATGGCATGTTCGATATGGTCAGCCAGATTAATCAGCAAAATGAACAAGGTGACACTAGTTATCCAATTCAACAAAATTTGGTTAATCAACCTGATGGATTAACCGACGTGTCGATTCTATGGGATGGTGAATGGAAAATAACATATGAAACCTTCCGCGATATGGGCATTGCTTATGCCGTTGGTATGATTGCTATTTACTTACTTGTTGTGGGTCAATTTAAATCTTATATCGTGCCGTTAATCATCATGGCGCCCATTCCATTGACCATCATAGGTGTTATGCCTGGCCACGCTTTATTAGGCGCTCAATTCACGGCTCCTTCTATGATAGGCATGATAGCGCTAGCAGGCATTATTGTCCGAAACTCAATTTTGCTGGTTGATTTCATTAATCAACAAACTGCCGCAGGCGTTCCGTTAGAACAAGCGGTTATCCACTCTGGCGCGGTAAGGGCAAAGCCCATTATGTTGACAGCATTAGCAGCAATAATTGGGGCATTATTTATTATTGATGACCCTATTTTTAACGGGTTAGCCATTAGTTTAATATTTGGGATTTTTATCTCAACTATTTTAACCTTGGTGGTGATTCCAGTGTTGTATTTTTCAGTAATGAAACATAAGCATGTGTAACAAAATTATATTATTCACTGGGCATCGCCCAATAAGGAGCTAAACATGTCATTAGAACGAAATATTATGGCCTTTGCCGGCTTTATGGTTTTATTATCTCTTGTGTTAACCGCAACAGTTAGTCCACATTTTGTCTGGCTTACTGTATTTGTCGGCGCTAATCTATTTCAGAGTGCTTTTACAGGCTTTTGTCCTGCTGCGATGATAATGAAAAAGTTCGGCGTCAAAACTGCAGCTGAAATAGCCTTAAATAAATAACAAGGAAATTATCGTGTTTAAAAAATCTATGCTGCTGTCTATTCAATCTATCTTAGCGATGTTGGTCTTATTAGCGGCATCGCTTATGCCTACTTGGGCTGCAGAGCAAGAGCCTAGCGTTGCTTGGGAAAAAATAGACCGCGGTGTCACGTTAATTGATGTGCGCACTGCTGAAGAGTTTGCTGCTGGACATATTGACGGTGCGATTAATATTCCATTTGAGATTATCGTCCCAGAGTTGGCAAAGCTCAATATCGATACAGACGCCGAAGTGGTTCTTTACTGCCGCAGCGGCAACCGTAGTGGTATTGCACAGGAATCATTAGTTAAACAAGGTTACACCAATACCTATAATGCGGGTGGTTTTGATAGCTTAATATCAGCACGATAACCTCACTAATAATCTAAAACCACACATTTGCAACTGTGGTTTTATTAATTAAATACAATAGTTTATCGTATTGGCATCCTCTTCATATCAATACGATAAACCTTACTGCTTTTGCTCCCTATATTTTTCCTGTAAAAAAATATTTACATTTAATATTAGATAATTATTTATTAGCATAAAACGGATCCGTTTATGCACTTTCTAGTTAAGCGCTTTCATAAAGTTAACTCCATTAACGCTCGAAAGATAACATTCTACCAACTAGAGTTCTAAGTGAATGTTAAGTCGTTTTTGATGAATAAAAACTCAAATAAATCCGTTCTATAACACCAGTTACTTGACAACAAAAACTAACAATTCGTTTACACCAGGCAAAAATGTGGTTACCTTTTAGACAGATAGGCAAAATAGCTTATCTGTACAACATAATTATAAAAGACATTACGTCCCACCCTGATTAACATGGAAGATAATATGAAAAAGCATAAAAACCCAACGGTCGTGCTTAGCATGACAGCACTCGCTTTGGCTATTTCAACTCAAGTAAACGCAGCACCAACCCCGTCACAACTCTCTGCAACGAATCAACAGATTGAACAACAATCACCTTTACCTAAACGATATATCGTCAAGTTCAGAAATGATAATGCTGCTCAGACTCTTAATGGCAATGCCGCTGTGCAAAATGTGAATGTTGAAGCCGACAACAGCATGGATTACGAGCCTCGTTCTAACGAAGTATTTACCCAGTTTAGAGCTTTGAACAGCGTAAAGGCACGAGAAATGAAGCGTGTAGGTCGTAGTAATAGCTACTCAGTTAAACTCGATTCTCCCTCTCTTAAAGCATTACGTTTGCGTCAAGATGTTGAATACGTGGAAGAGGATTTACCCCGTAGACTGCTTGCGGAGACAACACCTTGGGGACAAACCTTTGTTGGTGCGACAGTGTTAAGCGACAGCCAAGCAGGTAATCGTACTATCTGTATTATTGATTCTGGTTATGACCGTAGCCACAATGATTTAAGTGGTAACAATGCAACCGGGACCAATAACTCAGGTACAGGTAACTGGTATCAACCAGGTAATAATAATGCCCATGGTACTCACGTAGCAGGTACCATTGCCGCAATAGCGAACAATGAAGGTGTGGTCGGGGTTATGCCTAACCAGAATGCCAATATTCATGTTGTAAAAGTGTTTAACGAAGCCGGATGGGGCTACTCATCGTCTTTAGTCGCTGCTATTGATACCTGTGTTACTTCAGGTGGTGCAAACGTAGTCACAATGAGTTTAGGTGGCAGTGGTTCAACCACAACTGAGCGTAATGCATTAAATGCTCATTATAACAATGGGGTGCTATTAATTGCAGCTGCAGGTAATGCTGGCGACAGTAGTTATAGCTACCCAGCATCTTATGATAGCGTAATGTCTGTTGCTGCGGTTGACAGCAATCTTGATCATGCCGCTTTTTCACAATATACAGACCAAGTTGAAATTTCAGGTCCTGGCGAGGCAATTCTATCAACGGTTACCGTTGGCGAAGGTCGTTTAGCCGATATAACTATTGGCGGTCAGTCATACTTTAACAATGGTGTAGTGCCGCACAACCGTTTAACCCCGTCAGGTACTAGCTACACTTCGGCACCAATTAACGCAAGTGCAACAGGAACCTTAGCGGAATGTACTGTAAATGGAACCAGTTTTAATTGCGGTAGCATGACCAATAAAATCTGTCTTGTTGAGCGTGTAGGCAACCAAGGCTCAAGTTACCCTGAAATAAACTCGGTTAAAGCCTGTAAAACAGCCGGTGCCAAAGGTGTCATTGTATACAGTAACACTGCACTACCAGGGTTACAAAATCCTTTCCTAGTGGACGCTAATAGTGAAATTCTGATTCCGTCGATGTCTGTTGATCGAGCTACGGGGCTTACACTTAAAGCCAAGTTGGGTCAGTCAGCCACTGTGAGTAATCAAGGCAATCGAGATTATGAATATTACAATGGCACCTCAATGGCAACACCACATGTGTCAGGCGTAGCAACATTAGTGTGGAGTTACCACCCAGAGTGTAGCGCCAGTCAAGTGCGTGCAGCATTAAATGCCACAGCAGATGACTTAAGCGTTGCCGGTCGTGATAACCAAACTGGTTACGGGATGGTTAATGCAACAGCAGCAAAGGCTTATCTAGACGAATCATGTAATGGTCCAACCGATCCAGGTACAGGCTCTGGTGACAGCGTACTTGAAAAAGGCGTGGTAAAAACAGGCTTAGCTGGCGCTAAAAACGATGAATTATATTTCTCGTTAGACGTTCCTGCAGGCGCGACAGACTTAAGCTTCACTATGAGTGGTGGCACTGGCGATGCTGACTTATATGTGCAGTATGGTGCATCACCTACCAGCAGCAGTTACGACTGTCGTCCATGGAAAGGTGGTAATGCAGAGTCTTGCCCAATTACGACGCCTCAATCTGGTACATATTATGTAATGCTACAAGGTTATAGTGCATTTAGTGGTGTAAGTTTAGTGGCTAACTACACCGCAGTTAGCACTGGTGGCAGCAACACAGGCGGTCCAGCAAGCTACAACAATACCGGAAATTATACGATTCCAGACAACAACACTAGTGGTATCACTAGCCCTATTACTGTTAGCCGCACTGGCGATTCAGGAACGGTATCAGTGTCTATTGGAATTATTCATACTTATATTGGTGATTTAAAAATCCAGTTAGTTAGCCCAACAGGTCAAACGGTTGTACTGCATAACAACACTGGTGGTGGAACCGATAACCTAACCCAAACTTATACGGCTAATATGGCAGGTGTAGAATCAAGTGGTGTATGGACATTGAAAGCAGTTGATAATGCGAGACAAGATACTGGATATATTGATACTTGGAGCTTAAGCTTCCAGTAATATTATTTCGTTGATTACAAAAATAGCCACATGATGTGGCTATTTTTATTTCTGATGGATTAACTTTTTAACAGTTAGCAGACTAATAATTAAAAATCTAATAGTGAGGTTGTGTTGTTTGCAACACGGCAGGCTGCTGAATATTGGCAATCACTTCAAATATAGATGCAAATGAGTTTGGTGTACTCACATCGACAGCAAGCTTTAATCGACGAGCAATATCATTAGCAGATAGCACACCACGAATGGCATGATTAGATCGGTCAACCACTAAACAATGTTGCTGTCCTGCTGATTGTAATGTCTCAATAACATCACCAATACGAGCATAACTTAAATCTTCAAAATCAATCGCTTTCAGATCTTCTTTAGGGATCATAAAATCTGCAACACTTAAATGCTCACGCTGATGACCAGCTGCAACACGTTTTAATATTTCTTGATTATGTAAAGACTCAAAGCTGATTAGGCCAATAAACTTATCCTTATCATCTATGACTAATTTAAGACGTACATGCGACTTCTGCATTAAGTGCTCGACCTTAACCGCCGACGTGCTCGATTCTATCACCATAGGCGTCACTTTCTTAAAATCAGTAAACACATTTAACGCTGAAGATAGTACTGAGATATCTTCATGGGCTTCTGGTGAAGTTAATTCATCAATTTTTTCTACTGGGTATAGGGCTAATTTCTTCACAATAACATCCTTAATCAACAACCATCGCGAAACGTGAAACATCATATTTATTAATGATTTATAATTTATTGTGATGTTCACTGCATGATTTGATTATCTGCCTGTGATTTTATTAGTACAAGACCCATTTGATTAAATTTAATTAATTTTTGATAAATTAAGGTTAAATTCACTTTACTGTGATCGTAAGTATGATAGCAAAATGTGATAGCGAATGTGATAGCAACCCAAATCACGTAAATACCACTACTTTAACGTTTCAGGCTCTATTAACACGCTATTATTTCCATCCGACAACCACACTTGCCCTTCACTAAGACTAACTTGTAACGCCATATTTCGATTAACAAATACATCCATTTGTTTCACCGAATCTTCTGGAAAATTAATCACAGTTAAATTATCGTAGCGAGCAAACGCTTGCTGGTTCTGCTGCCACCAAATAGGCACACTTCGGCCACCATAAGTATAAAGAATAACGTGTTTTGACCGACCACAGGCTTTTCTAAGCCATTTCTCATCAGCTTGACCAAACTCAACCCAAAGATCGATTTCACCACTCAGATTTTTATCCCAAAGTTCAGCTTCATCATCAACACATAACCCTTTACTAAACACTAAAGTTTCGGATGCATTAATGGCAAATGCCAGTAAACGCACCATCATGCGCGTATCGGTTTCGGACGGATGCTGGGCTAAGGTAAACTGATGATCGGCATAATAATGACGGTCCATATCTGCAATCTGCAGCGAGACTTTAAAAACGGTAGCTTTAGCAGCCATAAAAGGTTCCAACAAGTATAAAAAAACCGAGTCTACTACAAAGTAGACTCGGCATAATAGGACATCGTACTTATCCGGTTAAATAGCGCCAGGGCGTAGATGTTTAGCCATTGGAAAATGCGCACTTAACTGGGCGACTTTTGCAACAGAAGACACTATCAACATACGAGAGCCATGTTCATATTGATGAGTGATATCACTTAACAATGGCACCGCTTCTCTGCTTGCGTCTCGCCTTAATAATTCATTAATCTCACTATCAAGCGCACTATCACTGTAAACCACGTCTAATGTCTGTAACAGCGGCATTGCTGCAATAGGGAGTAAATGTGCCGGCGTATCCTCGGTTAACAAAAGAATCTCACCTTTAACACTAAAGTCTTCAAAAGACTCAAGGTAACGTTGTTCTGTTAATGCATCGAATTTATCTTGGTTAGTGGTAAAAAAACGTTCCCAAAATAAACGTCTATCTTTGCCGGCTAATAATTTATGTTGTACTTCCTCGCGCTTGCTGGCAACAAAATCAAATAAAGGCGCTAATGATGACGGTAGCATAGTTTCGAGGCGTGAACGGATGGTTCGAGCGAAAACAGGTGCGGCACCAGCTGTACTTATCGCAACCACTAACCGGCCTCTATCCACTATCGAAGGCGTAATAAATCGACAAAATTTAGGATTATCGACCACATTCACCCAAATCCCCCGCTCTGTGGCCAACTGCGCAAAATCCATATTCAATTGCTCATCGGCAGTAGCAAGGTAAATGATATCCACATTGGCAATATCATCAGCACATACTTCACGACGAGACAGCTGGATCCGCCCCTGCGTATAATAGTTTTCAATATCATTGGCAACCGTCGGCGCTATGACATGAATATGAGCATCCGTACGAGACAACAAATCGAGTTTACGTGTGGCAACTTCACCAGCACCAACCAATAAGACCTTCAAACCTTGAGTATCGACAAACAAAGGGAAATATTGCATTAATCTACTCAGTCTTCAACGATAGGGAATTGATGTTGTATCCAAGCACGGTAGCCACCAACCATTGAGGCGACTTGCGTATAACCCATAAGTTGTAAATTATAGGCAGATAATGCTGCACGCTGGCCTGCGCCACAATAAAGTAATATTGGAGTATTTTTATCCGGAAAACGATGCTCTATATCACGTTCAATAATGCCACGACTGAGGTGTTTTGCATTAGGTAAATGCCCTTGTAACCATTCGTTATCTTCTCGCACATCAATTAATTGCCATTGATCTTGTTGTTGATATTGCTCAATGGTTAACAAGCTAACATGTGGCATAACAGAATCGACCAAACTGGCGAATGCTGGAGAGGGTTGCATAGCGTTTCCTTAAGTTAGTTAAATCACTCATTTGTGACAAATTAGCACTACATACGTCATAAACCTAAAAGTAGTTTAATCATTAGAGTCTATTGGATTTTTGAAAGCAATTTTGCTGCAGTTAGTGGCAATTTACTATAACGAGGAGTTTATGATGGTGTCATTTACATGAATAAGCGCTAATTGCGCCGAAATAAGCCACATATGCAATCCTAGTGGCTCAACTAAACGGGCGCATATTTATAAACTAGGCTCTTTATTACTAAACGTAAATTGACTTAGACACTTTTCGTCTAATATTTACGTCGCGATTAAACCCCGTTTATGTTGAATAATATGTGGTCATGAAAGATGGCTTTCAACGTTAAAAAACCATCATACGGGTTTATTCGTTATGCATTTCACTTCTTTGCGAACTACATTGCCAACACAATTCAAAACTGCCTTCGTTTATTTCATGGCATTGGACACATTGCCATTGAGGCTGTTCAATATCGAGTGAATCGAGTAAGGTTTGCGCAGTGACAAGTTGATTGTCTGCTACCCATAATTCTACCGTTTGCATTTCAATCGGTAAACCGCCTACACCACCAATGAGTGCTTCACCTTTAAGATCAACTTCAATTCCACTGGTTTCCAGTAGCCCTTTCCATGTGTGAGCCTGCAGTAAATTACCACCGGCTAATAATACTTTTCGTTGTTCCATGCGTTATCCTACTGCATTGCTCTTGCTGGCAAATTTGTTTCATCCTACTGCCTCTACCAAAATCTGTCGAGTGTTGTTTATAAATTGGACATTTGTCATAGACAATGATTATGTTAACTTTATATGAACTCTTCGCATTTAATAACATCATAAGCAGGGCTCTACATGACAAAAATAGTCTTAAAAGGTGTATTTCAAATCACCGCTTGGAATGAATCGGCATATGCTGAACACGACAATAACAGCAAACAAACCATTGCCGAAATTACCCAAACGTATTCTGGTGATATCAATGGTTCTGCTCAAATTCGCTATGTAATGTCATATCAAAATGGGGAGGCAGCGGTATTTGTCGGAATGGAGCACTTAACCATAAACACTCCAGAAATATCCGGCACCATAGTGTTACAACATAATGGGGTATTCTCACAAGGTGTTGCACAAAGCCAATTCAATGTAATAGCTGACTCGGGTACCGATAACTTGCATCAATTTATCGGCCACGGTGAGTTTACCTCAACCGAAAACGGCCAAGCAGATTACCTCATCACTTTGCATCATGACTAAAATAACCATTTCTCGTTTAGAGACTAATATCGGTACATTTAGAGTATCTGGGAAGATGATGGTAACTTCACTGATGTTTATCAGTGTTGATATACTCGGCAGTGATGGATGGGAAGCGCTGATAATCGACCCACAAACTCAATGGCACAAAACTTTGATGGCTGCCTGTGAAGTGCATTTAGCAGAACAACAGAACATAACTAAGGCATAAAAAGAAACCCCAGCAAGCTGGGGTTTCTTTTTAGCGATTAAGATTAATAATACTTATTAAGGCATCATTGAAGGCTGATCAGCACCTTCTTTCTCAATCTCTACCGGTAACATGTGCTCACGGTTGATACCCAATTTAATGGCTAAATAACTTGCCACGTAAATCGATGAGTATGTACCAACAAAAATACCGAGTAGCAATGCAGTCGCAAAACCATGGATCATTGTGCCGCCTTTTAAAAACAGCGCAATAACGGTAATTAATGTAGTACCTGTAGTAATAACAGTACGACTCATGGTCTGAGTGATTGAGGTATTCACAATCTCTACAGGGGTGCCTTTACGCATTTTAAGGAAGTTTTCACGGATACGGTCATACACTACGATGGTATCGTTAAGTGAGTAACCTACAACTGTTAATAAACCTGCCAATACGGTCAAGTCAAACTCAAGCTGTAATACCGAAAATACCCCTAAGGTCACAATAACGTCATGGGCTAGCGCCGCTACAGAACCTGCAGCTAAACGCCATTCAAAACGAAATGATACATAGATAAGAATACAGATTAAAGCAACAATAACGGCTAAGCCACCCTGCTCCGCTAATTCCTTACCTACTTGTGGCCCAACAAACTCAACACGCTTTTGAATCACGCCTGAATCAATTGACTGCGCAGCAGTTAATACTGCTGCAACCTGCACATCACTTTTTAACTCATTTCTTACCGGTAAACGCACCAATATATCGCGGCTTGAACCAAAGTTCTGTACTACCGCACCCTCAGCTTCCGCTGTGGTCATGGTCGCACGTAAAGCATTCAAGTCAACAGGTGCTGAAAACTCCATTTCAACAACCGTACCGCCGGTAAAGTCTAAGCCCCAGTTAATGCCTTGTACGCCTAGCGATACAAAAGAAGCAATAACTAAGATCAACGACATTACACTAATAGGAAGTGCATGACGAAGGAAGTCGACTGTTTTCTTTACTGAAAATATTTGCAACATATTCAACTTCTCCCTTAGATAGACAATGACTTAACGCGCTTACCACCCCAAACCGCATTCACGATTGAGCGTGTGCCAACGATGGCTGTAAACATCGAAGTCGCGATACCTATCATTAAGGTAACAGCAAAGCCTTTAACCGCACCGGTACCGACAGCAAACAAGATTAACGCTGTCATAAAGGTGGTGATGTTAGCATCTGCAATGGTTGAAAAAGCATTACCATAACCTTCATGGATAGCTTGTTGTACGCTGCGACCGCCAAGAAGTTCTTCACGGATACGTTCAAAAATAAGTACGTTACCGTCAACCGCCATGCCCACCGTTAATACCATGCCCGCAATACCTGGCAAGGTTAATACCGCACCCGGGATCATAGACATCACACCAACAACCATAATTAAGTTTGCCATCAATGCAAGGTTGGCAATAAAACCAAATGCACGGTAGTAAACCATCATAAATACAAGAACAACAACCATGCCCCAAATCATCGCTTGAACACCGTTTTGGATGTTTTCAGCACCTAAGCTTGGGCCAATAGTTCTTTCTTCCACAATGGTCACTGGCGCGATCAACGCTCCTGCACGTAATAATAACGCTAGGCTTTGTGCTTCAGTATGCTCAAGACCGGTAATGACAAAATTACGACCTAAACGAGCCTGAATCGTCGCAACTGAAATAACCTCTTCAATACGAGTCATTTTCACTGTGCCATCAGGATTACGTGTACCACTGTCTTTATATTCGATAAACAATGTTGCCATTGGTTTACCGATATTGTCTTTGGTGACGTTAGAGAAAATCGAGCCGCCTTTCGCGTCAAGATTAATCGCTACCTGTGGACGGCTGTATTCATCAAAAGTAGGTTGTGCACCAGTGATATGATCACCCGTTAGCATCACTTCTTTTTTCAATACGGCAATCCCGCCTTCACGGCGTTGGTACACTTCTGCACCTGCTGGAACACGACCATTTGCAGCTGCACTTACGTCGGCTTTATCGTCAACCATACGAAATTCAATCGATGCCGTAGCACCTAAAATTTCTTTTGCACGAGCTGTGTCTTGTACACCAGGCAGTTCAACAATAATGCGCTCAGCGCCTTGACGTTGTACTACAGGCTCAGCAACACCCAACTCGTTAACACGGTTACGAATAGTGGTAATGTTTTGCTGTAATGCTTCTTCCTTAATTTGCTTAAGGTAAGCATCACTCATGGTAGCAAGAAGCATAAACTCATTACCGCTACTCGCGTCGGTATAGGTCATGTCATTGCTGCGAGTTTTTAAATAAGTCTCAGCTTGGTCAACAGTTTCGGCATCTCGAAACTTAATCGCAATTCCTTTAGGGGTTTTACGAATACCAGCATAACGAATTTTTTCTTCACGAAGCTGGCTACGGAAATCAGCTATCTTAGCTTCTTCCATTTTACGAATAGCTTCGCCCATATCCACTTCCATTAAGAAGTGAACACCACCACGTAAATCTAAACCTAATTTCATCGGCGACCCACCAACAGCTTCAAGCCATTCAGGGGTTGCCGGAGCTAAGTTTAACGCAACGGTATATTTCTGACCAAGCAGTTCAGCGATAGCTTCTTTAGCCACCAACTGCTGCTCAGGATTTTGCACTCGGACTAATAACTGACCATTTTCAAGCTCGGCACGCTTTACGGCAATACCCTGACTATCTAATAAATCAACCACAGTCGTTTGTGTCGATGCAGTCACTTCTGCGCCGCGAGTTGCGACAATCTGCACTGCATGATCTTCACCAAACAAATTTGGTATTGCATAAAAACTACCAATGGCGATGACAAGCATCACCATGATGTTTTTCCACATTGGGTATTTATTTAACACACCATAGCCCTCTTGGCTTTATAACGACTGGATAGAACCTTTAGGCAATACCGCTGCGATGTAATCCTTTTTAATCGTGATTTGGTTGTTATCATTAATCGCTAATAACACATAATCACTTTCTTCACCGATTTTGGTCACTTTACCGAGAATGCCACCACTGGTTAACACTTCATCACCTTTTGAAATCGACGCCATTAGGTTTTTGTGCTCTTTTACACGCTTTGACTGTGGACGGAAAATCATGAAGTAAAAGATTAATCCAAACATGACTAGCATGAAAATTAACTGCATGGTTTCGCCACCGGCTACACCACTGATTGGGCTTGCATATGCATTTGAAATAAACATAGTTCTCTCTTCTTATTAGCTAAAATTAAACGATTAACTCAGGTACTTCACGACCAAAACTGGTATAGAACTCCTTAACAAAGGCGTCTAATGTACCTGTCTCAATTGCGCCGCGCAAACCTTCCATCAACATTTGGTAATAACGTAAATTATGGATGGTGTTTAAACGCGCACCTAGAATTTCATTACAACGATCTAAATGGTATAAATAAGCACGTGAATAGTTTTTACAAGTGTAACAATCACACTTAGGATCTAATGTTGCTGTGTCATCACGGTGACGTGCATTACGAATTTTAATGACACCTTCACTGGTAAATAAATGGCCATTACGGGCATTACGTGTTGGCATTACACAGTCAAACATATCCACACCACGACGAACACCTTCGACTAAATCTTCAGGTTTGCCTACGCCCATTAAATAGCGCGGTTTGTCAGCAGGAATTTGCGGACAAACATGCTCTAAAATACGGTGCATGTCTGCTTTAGGCTCGCCCACAGCTAAACCACCTACGGCATAACCATCAAAACCTATGTCTAAAAGACCCTTTACACTCTCGTCACGTAAATCTTCAAATACGCCACCTTGAATAATGCCAAACAAAGAGTTTGGGTTTTCTAAACGGTCAAACTCATCACGTGAGCGCTTAGCCCAACGCAGTGACATTTGCATCGACTTACGTGCTTCGTCATGTGTCGCTGGATACGGTGTACATTCATCAAAAATCATCACCACGTCAGATCCTAAAGAATCCTGAATTTGCATTGATTTTTCTGGGTCTAAGAAAATCTTTTCACCATTGATCGGTGAACGGAAATGCACACCCTCTTCAGTAATTTTACGAATGTCACCTAAACTAAACACTTGGAATCCACCCGAGTCCGTTAGAATAGGGCGTTGCCAATTCATAAAATCGTGCAAATCACCGTGTTTACGCATGATCTCTTCGCCAGGACGTAACCATAAATGGAAGGTGTTGCCCAATAAAATGTCGGCTCCAGTAGCGCGCACTTCTTCAGGCGTCATACCTTTTACCGTACCGTAAGTTCCAACAGGCATAAATGCTGGTGTTTCTACAGTGCCACGACCAAAAATAAGACGTCCGCGACGTGCACGACCATCAGTTGTATCTAATTCAAATTTCATAAATCACCTTGCCAGATAAACAGTCTGACTCGTTTAGTTTCTATAGTAATGAGGGCAAATTTTAATGCTTCAAGGTTACTGCCACATTAAATCAAAAAACGCCCACTATTGTGGGCGAGTATTTTAAATCAAATTCATTGCCTACGGGGCTTTTTTCGTCACAAACATCGCATCGCCATAGCTAAAAAAGCGATATTTTTGCGTAATTGCATGTTGATAAGCCTTCATGACCGCTTCATAACCTGCAAAAGCACTCAACAGCATAATTAATGTTGATTCTGGTAAATGAAAATTAGTGACCATGGCATCAACAACTTTAAATTGAAAACCTGGGTAAATAAAGATATCGGTATCGCCACTAAAGGCTTCAAGAGGACGATCTTCACTTGCACGTGCTGCACTTTCTAATGAACGCACTGATGTTGTGCCGACGGCAACAACACGATTTCCAGCCGCTTTAGTAAGCGCAATTAGGTCAACAACCTCTTGAGGAACGTTTGCCCATTCTGAGTGCATCTTGTGCTCAAGCACATTATCGACCCGCACTGGTTGGAATGTACCCGCACCTACATGCAAAGTCACAAAGGCAATATTAACCCCTTTGGCTTTTAAGTCGGCTAGCATGGCATCATCAAAGTGTAAGCCTGCTGTAGGCGCAGCTACTGCACCTGGCGTTTGATTATAAACTGTTTGGTAACGCTCTTTATCAGCATCTTCATCTGGACGATCAATGTAAGGCGGCAGTGGCATATGGCCGACATCCTCAAGCACTTCTAATATGGTTTTATCAGACAGTAACTCAAGCTCAAACAATGCATCGTGACGAACCAACATTTTCATTTGGTAGCCGCCGTCTAAGTCGATAATCGTATCCACTTTAGGGGATTTTGAACTGCGAACGTGGGCTAAAATGCGTTTATCGTCGAGCATGCGTTCAACGAGAATCTCTAGCTTACCGCCAGTGGACTTTTGACCAAATAAACGTGCTGGTATGACTCGGGTGTTATTAAACACCATCAAGTCTCCAGGATTGATTAGATTGAATAAATCAGTAAATCTTTTGTCAACAAGCTCACCATTTTCGCCACTTAAGGTGAGTAAACGCGAAGCATTGCGTTGTGCTGTCGGATAGCGAGCAATCAGCTCATCAGGTAGGTCGAATGAAAAATCTGCAACACGCATAGTATGATCTCAACAGTAAAAACGGCCGCTAGTCTATGGCGACTGCGGGTTAAGATCAAGTTTGGTGATTATTTTGTCGGCTTTTGTTCTATCGACTCGGTGTCGATATCGTCCAGTTCAATAGTATCTGACTTGGCAGAGTCAAAGGTTTGGGCCGATTTATATGAATGTTCTTCATAACGCATGTCGATGTGTACTTTATTTCTTTTTGGTGCAGCTGGCTTACCCAATAACTTTTTAATCCAGTCTTTCATCATCCTTGATCCCTAAATTAATCCTATAACCTTTAAAAAGCAGTTACATATACGCATCACAATGATACGAAGCTCAATACTCCATGACATTTATCTATAAAACGTTATGATTAACACCACTCACTTGCCACTTTGTAACGCTTTGTTACAAACGGCTAGTATCATACTGTAAAATAATAAAATTAGAAGTACAATTTATGAACTTTTTAGCTCACTTACATTTAGCCGACATCAGCGATACTCACCTAGTAGCTAATTTGTCGGGTGATTTCGCGAAAGGTAACATAGAGCAACATCCAAAACATCTGCAACAAGGGATATGGCTTCATCGACAAATAGACCAAATTACTGATAGTCATGAAATTATTATCGACCTGCTCAAGCTGTTTCCTAAAACCTCACGTCGTGTTGCACCGATATTAGTAGACTTAGTATTTGATCATTACTTAGCATTTTATTGGGAAGAGTATCATCATCAGCCATTAGATGAATTTTGCCAAAAAGCATACCACCAGCTTAGTACTACACTTGAACTACCTCCGACGTTACAGGCCATTGCGCCACAAATTATCCAGCAAGATTGGCTTAGTAGTTACCAAACAAGGCAAGGATTAGATCAAGCGATTAAAGGCGTCAGTCGTCGTTTATCAAAACCAGAACTTTTTGACCATGCCATTAAAGATATCGATAAGATTTATATTGATATCGAGATTGCATTTAGAACCTTTTATCCACAGTTAATGGCCTATAGCAGGCTTTATAGTCGTAAGACTCCGGCAGCATATTTACCTTAATACAGGGTATTTATAGGAATTAATGTCGTATGCCGTCATGGTTACTTAATCTAAAATACACACTCAAAACCAAACGGTTTTGGCTAACGAGTCTACGCGATATAATCGTTATTGCGGTGGTGTTGTTCGCTATCGCGAGTTATCTACAGCGAGATATGCGAACAGGCATAGCGATGCCAATTAACGCATATACTATCGCCAATAAACCAATATCATTATTTACTTCAGCATCAATTGACGCCCAGCAGCATATCAGAGAGAACAGTACCCAAAATAAACCCACCTTGGTCTATTTTTGGGGCACTTGGTGTCCGGTGTGTAAGGTGACCTCTCCTATGGTGAACTCGGTTAATCTTAATCCAGATTATCAGGTTGTTTCCATTGCAGTAGCTTCAGGTTCTGACGACGACATCAGCACCTTTATGCAACATCATCATTATCATTTTGATGTCATCAATCAGCATCAAACAATGTTATTAAGCCAACAATGGGGCGCCATGGCATTGCCTGCTATTTATATCGTTGATACTGAAAACAATATTCGCTTTGTTACCTCTGGCGTAACAAGCAGTTGGGGAATGTCATTACGGTTATGGTTAGCGACCTGGTAAAGCAGCCATAACCAAACAGCATTATTCAGTCGAATAATTGGTTTTTGGTTATCAGTAAAACTTTGTTAGTATCCGCAACATGAGTACTCGCGAGATTAACGTTTCGCCACATCAATACCTGAATCAGACACAATTAGAGAGACACCTTATAATGCACATCTTTACTTATCAACCACCCTCAATTCCGTGGTTGGACATACGCTATAAAGACCGTGACATTATCGTCATCAATAAGCCTTCAGGCCTATTATCAAATCCAGGGCGTTCACCTGACACACACGATACGGCCATAACCCGTTTACAACGATGCTATCCTGAAGCGATTTTGATCCATCGTTTAGATTGTGATACTTCTGGGATCATGATTTTTGCTCGTACTAAAAAAGCGGAATCACATTTAAAAATTCAGTTTCAAAATCGCCAGGCCAAAAAAGTGTACATTGCTGAAGTGATTGGCCACGTGGGTGAACAACAAGGTAAAGTGAACTTTGCCCTAGGACCTAATCCTGATTCACCACCATTCCAAATGCTTACAGATTCAGGCAAAGCTGCGTTAACCTACTTCCAGGTACTTGAACATAGGACGCAGTCAACCCTGATGGAACTTAAACCCCACACGGGTCGCACTCATCAGCTTAGGGTTCATATGTTGGCGCTTGGCCATGCCATTTTAGGCGATGAGTTTTATGGCGATACCGAAACAATTAGTGCCAGTAAACGGTTAAACCTGCATGCGCAATCGCTCACAATTACCCATCCTTATAGCCAAGTCGAGATGACGTTTTTTAGTCAGCATCCATTTTAATATCTTAACCAGAGCTTGGGATAATAGATGAGAAAGTAATCAGAAGGATTAAAAGCTTAGCGATTAATCCTTCTCAATATTATTATTTGTCTTAGTAACAAGACGAATCGACGCGTCAATATCTAGCCTATTGCAAGTCTTCTTGTGTAAAGCATAACGCAGGTATCAAGACAAGGAACTGTTTGAGAGGCGTTTGTTATCTTCACATCAGGTTACATTGGCCATTCAAACAAAAAAATGCCGACGCTATCGCGTCGGCATTTATCAATAAGGACTTTTTCACGATATTAACGCGCTTGAGCTGTCTCTTTCGCTTCAGCAGCTTCACATGCTGCAGCAGTAAAGATCACATCTGTAGAGCTATTTAATGCAGTTTCAGCTGAGTCTTGAATCACACCAATAATAAAACCAACTGCCACAACTTGCATAGCAACATCATTAGAAATGCCAAACAAACTACACGCTAATGGGATTAATAATAGTGAACCACCGGCAACACCTGAAGCACCACAAGCAGAAACGGACGCTATCACGCTCAATAACAGAGCTGTCATAAAGTCCACTTGAATACCCAAAGTATGAGCTGCTGCTAATGTTAATACCGTAATGGTAATCGCAGCACCGCCCATATTAATGGTGGCACCTAATGGAATAGACACAGAATAGGTGTCTTTATGCAATTTTAGCTCTTCACACAATGCCATGTTGACCGGAATATTGGCCGCACTTGAACGGGTGAAAAAGGCTGTAACACCACTTTCACGTAAACATTTAAATACTAATGGATATGGGTTACGTTTAATTTTGACATAAACGATAATAGGGTTAATCACCAAAGCAATGAATAACATGGATCCCACAAGTACCATCAATAATTGGCCGTAACCCGCAAGAGCGTCGAAACCTGTTTCAGCAAATGTAGCCGCAACTAAACCAAAAATACCAATTGGTGCTAAACGAATGACAAAGCGGACTATATTTGACACCGCATCACTGACATCAGAGAGCATTTGCTTAGTACTGTCGCTGGCATGATGCATGGTTATCCCAAGACCTGCCCCCCATACCAAAATACCGATGTAATTGCCCGTTAATAATGCGTTCACCGGATTATCAACAACTTTGAACAATAAGGTATTGATTACTTCGCTAATCCCTTGAGGAGGATTTGAGCCCTCTATCCCGGCAGTAAGTAGTAACGTCGTTGGAAAAGCAAAACTGAATAATACTGCTGTTAATGCCGCTGCAAACGTTCCGAAAAGATATAGCCCAATGATAGGACGCATATTGGTTTGACTATTTTTCTTTTGATTGGCAATCGATGATGCAACCAAAACAAAAACCAGTATTGGCGCAATGGCTTTTAAAGCACCCACAAAAAGTGAGCCCAAAAAAGCCACATTATTGGCACCTGTGGTTGAAATACTTGCCAGAATCACGCCCAAAATGATTCCGCTGATGATTTGTAGCACGAGGCTACCGTTAGCGATACGAGCTAACAGTGATGTTTTTTGATTCATTGCTTAACCTATGATTATTATATTTATGACTTTTTATGATCAAGGTTTTGCTTATCTTTAGAAAAGGAAACATCATAATACTCGTCGTATCCACGTATTCATCACCTTGCAACTTACAGCGATATAATACTTAGGTTACGATACTCATGACATCTCGATAATATCAATGCTATTGCTGAAAACACCCTACTCTCTTACTCATTGAGGGAGATTAACTCACCACACTCAATTAGCATACTTCAATCAATCCGTTTTCAGGGATAGCACTCCCTCATTAAAGTTAAGCATTACCTTGTGCCCAGCGAATATACTGAACACTATAAAAGCCTTGTAGCTATATATCAGGATGCCATGTAAGAAGTCTAGTGTTGATACCAAATGAATAAAAAAATTCAATCATCGGTCATAAAGAAAGCACTAATTTGACGGTTACAGGTTACTTGCTGTTAAATTGTTAACCATGTTACTGGCTGAAAATACCAAAAATAAAACAATGACAATCATCCAGCAGGCTGCAATGCTTGAGCACCTCTAAGCATCGCTTCAATCAACTCTTTAGCATCAAACTTAGTTAACGCCTCATTGGCTCCGACTTGTTTGGCTTGGCTGACACTGATTTCGCTGGATAATGACGTATGTAAAATAATGTACGCATGTTCAATTGCTGGATTATTTTTGACCTCAAAGGCTAATTCGTATCCATCAAGTCCTGGCATTTCAATATCACTCACCAGTAAATCAATAGGCTTTCGTTCTTCCGCGGCTTGTTGCATCATCTGCAGAGCGTCGCGACCATCTGCCGTCACCTGATAAGCAATGTTAATAGAGTCTAATGCATCAGATAATTGTTTACGGGCAACTTTTGAGTCATCCACCAGTAAAATACGTAACGGTGTTAATTTCTCACGTTGTACATCGGTTAATATCGCTCGATTATTAATCGGATCATCCGGAAATATTTTCGACAGTAATAACTCAACATCTAATAACTGAACGAGCTGATCATTAAAACGGGTTACACCTGTTAAAAAGGCATTTTTGCCTAAGTTACCTGAAGGTGCTTCGATATTACGCCAATTACATTCAATGATTTTATCGATTGAGCGCACAAGAAAACCTATCACCATTCTCTGACAATCAGTAATGATGATATAGCTATCTTTAAGCTCTGCTTCGGTAACGGGTCTATAGCCAATACCTGCAGCCATATCGATAATCGGAATAGTCATACCCCGAATGGTTGCTGCACCAAGAATAGCCGAGTGAGAGTGTGGGATTTTAGTTAAAGGAGTAAACGGCACGAGTTCACGAATTTTTAAAGTACCTAAAGCAAACACTTGTGTTTGATTTAATTTAAAAAGCAATAAACCCTGCGATTGATTCGCTTTGCTCATTTTCGGACTCATCATTACCCCTTCATCTGAAGACTGAAATCTACTTCACTATAGCATTTATCGTCAGTCTTTAGACTAGCTTAAGTGGCCTATTTTATCTGCAAAGATCATTACAAATCACAAAATTAGCTATTCATCCGATAATAGCCAACTCGATAAATCATTACGATACAATTACGGTTCTATAAATAATGAGTATTTGAGGCGGAGACTTTGGTTGATAACCAGAAATAGCAAACTACATTAGTACTATTTCCGCAACAAGTTGTCGATATGTCGTGCAAAAAAGATCAACGATTGAATTGTTGTGAACCTTCTTATGTAATTTATCAAAGCCGGGAAAAACTTAATCGGCAATATACACATATAAGCTAGAACAGAGTGCAAGTTAGCACTGAATATAGCCTAATAAAAACAACAAAGGGAAACAACGATAATTAAATCAGCCACTGATTTAATTATCGTTGTTTCCCTCATTATTATGATGCTTTAAATTGACATTAATCAGTTCGAAGCAGATTGCAGCTCGTAAAGCACATCATAAACAAATTGATCCCACCCCTCAGCATCGAACGCTAAGCCACTGGCATTACGAACTTGACTAACCGCATGCAAAGGCGCTGCACCGTTCTCCATCATATAATAAGCCATCACCATTTCTGTACGATTGATCCCAGAGCGACAATGGAGTAACACGGGTAACTGATCAGTTTCACATTCACGAATAAATGTTAATACCTGGGGGAGTATTTCAGCACAAATAGCTAAATCATGCGGCTTAGGTGGAATATTATCAGGTAAATTAAATACTTTATGACGAAGACCTAATTCAGCCATAGCGTCGATATCGCAACCTTCACCATTATTTAAGGATGCAATTGCACCGAAACCGGCTTGCTTTAACTCAGCTAAGTCCCACGCATCTTTGTTTGGACCGCTACGGCCTGCAACTTGTCCATCAACTAACCAAAAAATATGTTTCATATTACCTACTACTAATCTGGTTTTTTAGCCCAAATATCAACATTAACTGAGGACAACTTTTTACGTTTTTTCTTACCGCTACCTTCTGGCTTCGCCATTGGCTTAGGTTGTTCCAGTACGCTTTCAGGCGCTACATCATCAGCCTCAAATCCGTTAACTTGTTCACGTTCAAGGCGAATTTGATTCTTTTTCTCGATAACAGAGAAGTGATGATACTCATCATGCGACAACAAGGTCAACGCTAAACCGACCTCTCCCGCACGTCCGCTGCGACCAATTCGATGCATATAATCTGCTGGACTGCGCGGTAAGTCAAAATTTATTACCACTGGTAATTTTTCAATATCAAGGCCACGAGCAGCAATGTCAGTCGCTATGAGCACTTGAATATCTCCAGCCTTAAAACCTTCCAATACACGACTTCTCGCGCCTTGGGCTTTATCACCGTGAAACACCTCTGCAGTGATACCACGTTTAGCCAGTTTTTGAGCTAAATGATTGCAACTATTTTTGGCATTAACAAAAATCAATACTTGGCGCCATTGATGTTGTTGTAGCAAGTGCGCAAGTAATGCGGTCTTTTTTTCACGATTAACCGTCATTACCCGTTGTACTAATGTACTCGCTTCAGCGCTTTGTAATTGTATCTCAAGCGGATTAACGAGCAGCACTTGCGTTAGTTGGCGTACTTCATCTGGAAAAGTAGCTGAAAACAATAACGTTTGTTTTTGCTTAGGAAGTAAATTGAGTACTTGAGTCAATTCTTCAGTAAAACCAAGGCTTAACATTCGGTCAGCTTCATCAAGTACTAACGTTGTCACTTGGGACAACTTTAGTGCATTTGACGATACTAAATCGAGTAAACGACCTGGCGTCGCGACCACCACATCGGCACCACCACGCAATGCTAACATCTGAGTATTAACAGATACACCGCCAAATGCAGCAACCACTTTAATGTCGCCATTTAAATGAACCGCATAGGATTTAAAGCTGTCGGCAACTTGCTTAGCGAGTTCTCGCGTTGGTACCAAGACTAACGCACTGACAAAATTACCTTTGGCAGATGTTGTTGCCCGACGACTCACCAATTGATGTAAAATCGGCAATGCAAAAGCCGCTGTTTTACCTGAGCCGGTATTGGCACCTGCCAGTAAGTCTTTACCGGTTAGTGTGCTAGGAATGGTTTCTGCTTGGATTGGTGTAGGCTGCAGGTATTTAAGCTCAGCTAATCTGGCCAACAATGGAGTATGCAGGCCAAATTCAGCGAAAGTCGTAGCTAAAGAAGCTTGGGTCATGTATCAAATGCGCTCAAAATAATGGATATCAATCGGACATTTTAACGTACTTTGGCACAGCAGTCAGATAAATTAGTTAATTTCTTCAATCCCTTCTAAGTCTAGTAGCCACTGCTTCATATCGAGCCCATAAGCATAACCGGTTAACTTACCGCCTTTGCCTATCACCCGATGACAAGGAACGATAATGGCTATTGGGTTTGCACCATTTGCAGCCCCGACCGCTCTGACAGCTTTAGGTCGCCCAATAGTATTAGCGATATCACTGTAACTGCAGCGATGGCCGAATGTTAATTGACTCAGAGCATGCCAAACCTCATGTTGAAACACGGTACCTTTAGGCGCTAGTGGAACACTGAAATGCTGCCTTTGATTAGCGAAGTACTCTGTTAATTGAATGACTGTTGTATCAATGTGTTGTTGGGCTTGTATCAATAAATCTTGAGTAGTCTCAGTATTGCTTTGTTGGAGTATAAACTGAGTTTGAATCTCTACGAGCAAGCTCGTTTGGGCAAGATCTTCAACCTGTAGATGGGTTAATCCATACTCAGATGCTTTAAGCGAGAGTAAACCAACAGGACTTGTGACTAAAGCATGACACTTCGGCGAAGTAAAATGGGTCATAATATTATCCGTTTTTTGCAGCGACAGGATCGTTATCCCAAAGCTGGAAGGTTAAGTAGCTGCCCCAAGGTGATGCTTGTTTTGCAATGTCGGCAGCAATGCTTAAGTAAGATTTAGGGGTTTCAATAGGTTTACCCGATTGGTCACGTAACGCATGAAGACGATTTTTGATGACTAAATCAGAACTCAAAAAAACATCAGGGTCACTCAAACCTCGCATTTTCGCGTAAGCAACAGTCCATGGACCGATACCTTTTACGGACAACCAATCGTCAGGCGTTGAGTCTGGATGTTGATGAACAAATTGCCCCAAGGCATTTAATGCTAATTTTCGAGCTCCTGGCATGTTAAGTTCATCTAATGAAGCGCTAGCAATAGCTTGTGCCGTCGGAAATAACCGCCAAGTCTTACCATCGATGAACAGCGTTTCACCATAAGATTTAACCAATAAATTTAATAATTTAGTGGCTTGCACCACACTCACTTGTTGCCCTAATACGGCACGGCAAGCGGCCTCAAATACACTACCTGCCGCGGGAATACGCAAACCACTATCAATTTTGGCGCCTAATTCTATGATAGGAGATAATGCCTGCTGGATTATCGCCATGTCAGCATCTAAATCAAACATACGCCGTAATTGCAGAGTAATATAATGCAAGGATTTAAAATCATTGGCATCGGCTAAGTAAATACTCACATCAAGTTGAGGTTTATCGGCATTCAGTGAAATGTAAAAAAAGCCTTCTACACCATTAAATGAGAAGGTTCGGCCATAACGTCCCGAAATATCATCAATGACCTCCATATTATCAACTTGACGAAAGGCATAAAAAGCCAACATCTTCGCCCAATTTAGGGGTGGCCGATAAGATAGTGCTAATGTTATTGGTTTAATGTTAATACTCACTTGGTTTTTTTTATAAGGATGAGTTTCATCAGTTGAACGTCGGCTCTTTCGGCGTAAATCACTCGGTGTTAATAGTAGTTCTTGTTTAAAAATTTCATTAAAGCGCCTGATGCTATTAAAACCAGCAGCCATGGCGATGTCTGTCATTGATAATTGAGTTTGGTGTAATAGCTGCTTAGCAAACATCAACTGCTGATATAACGCAAAACGTTTAGGTGAAGTCCCCAAACCTTGGTTAAAGAGTTTATTTAAATACCGACTGGTAATACCTAATTTATCAGCCAACTTGACGATCGTTCCTGCATCTTCACCATTTAAAAAGCCTTGTTCGATTAACGTGATAGCACGCATTAACGTTGTTTGAGTACCTAACCACGCAAATGAACTCGGTGCACTATCAGGGCGACACCGAAGACAAGGCCTAAGTCCAGCATTAGCCGCTTTTATCGCAGAATCAAAATAACGGACATTTTTTTCATAGGGCGCAGGAGCGGGACAAATTGTTCGGCAAAAAATACCAGTAGTGAGAACTCCGGTAAAAAATTGGCCATCAAAGCGAGCATCACGACTAAGCCTTGCTTGCTGGCAGATCTGCGCTGCAATATAACAATCACTGTTAATCTGGACCATTTGTCTATTTAGCCTCTATCATCTTCAAGATGTTCAATCGTAAAACTGAACTATTTATTCTGCACTGCGTATTTAAGAGATTACTTTACCGAAATACAACAACCACGACTAGCGGAAAACGGAACCCAATCGTTTCGTATATGGTAACAATTTAACCCATTACATTTGGCCTTTTTGCGTTATCCTAGTCAGCAGAATTTTCACCATTAAGTTAGAGCATTAGATGTTTAAATTTTTTGAATCATTGACCCAAGCTTTACCACAAGAAGAACCGACTCAGCCACCCAATACTTTGTACGCATTTTGTCGTCATTATACTCGCGGGTTTGGTTTACCTTTAATTATCATGTCAGTACTGACAGCCATAATGGCAATGTTGGAAGTGTCATTGTTTGGTTTTATGGGGCAACTGGTAGATTGGTTAGTCACCAAAAATCCGCAAACATTGTGGCAAGATGAAAGCACAACGTTAATTACCATGTCAGTAATTGTCTTAGTCGTCATCCCACTGGTTGTCTGGTTGCATGCTTCTATCGTGCACCAAACGCTTTTGGGTAACTACCCCATGGCTATTCGTTGGCAAGCACATCGCTATTTACTCAAGCAGAGTATTTCATTTTATCAAGATGATTTTGCAGGACGAATCGCCACAAAGGTAATGCAAACTTCGCTTGCTGTACGTGAAACGGTCATGAAACTACTGGATGTACTGATGTACATTTTGGTGTATTTCACCTCGATGTTGGTCATGATTGCCACTGCTGACGTTCGTTTAATGTTACCCATGCTCGTTTGGTTAGCGGCTTATGTGTTGATTCAATGGAAACTCGTTCCAAAGCTGAAAGCAATATCGACAGAACAAGCCGATGCTCGTTCAACAATGACCGGCCGTATTGTCGATAGTTATACCAACATATCAACCGTAAAGCTGTTCTCGCATACGACTCAAGAAGCTGACTACGCCCAAGATAGTATGACGCGTTTCTTAAAAACCGTTTATGGCCAAATGCGTCTGGTAACGGTCATTAATGTTTTAGTACAAATCATTAATTACATATTAGCGTTCACCATTGCGGCTGTATCTATTTGGTTATGGGCAGACAATGCGATTACGGTTGGTGCCATTGCGATTGCGGTGAGTTTAGCGTTACGCTTGAATGGCATGTCACAATGGATTATGTGGGAAATCAGTTCGCTATTTGAAAATATTGGTACCGTTACCGATGGTATGAATACCTTATCAAAACCCATTGCTATCCAAGATAAAATCGATGCAAAAGACATTGTTGTTGACCACGGTAAAATAGACTTCAATCAGGTTTGCTTTCATTATGGTGAAAAAACCGGCGTCATTGAGCAACTAAATCTGAATATTAAAGCGGGCGAGAAAGTCGGTCTTGTAGGGCGTTCTGGTGCAGGAAAATCGACCTTAGTCAACTTATTGATGCGTTTTCATGATGTTGAAAAAGGCCAAATATTGATTGATGATCAACCTATAACGGATATAACCCAAGACTCATTACGGGCAAATATTGGTATGGTGACTCAGGATACGTCGTTATTACATCGTTCGATCCGTGAAAACATTCTGTACGGTGATCCACATGCCAGTGATGAAAAATTAATAGCGGCGATAACTCAAGCACAAGCTGCAGAGTTTATTGACAATTTAACGGATCCCTTTGGTAACAAAGGGCTTGATGCCCAAGTGGGTGAGCGCGGCGTTAAGCTGTCTGGTGGGCAACGTCAACGGATCGCCATTGCAAGAGTATTACTTAAGAATGCGCCAATTCTATTGCTTGATGAAGCCACTTCAGCATTAGATTCTGAAGTCGAAGCAGCGATTCAAGAGTCGTTGTATGAATTGATGGAAGGTAAAACAGTGATTGCGATAGCGCATCGACTTTCAACGATTGCAGCGATGGATAGACTCATTGTATTAGATAAAGGCTGTGTTGTTGAACAAGGTACTCATCAAGAACTGATTAATGCCAAAGGGATATACGCACAACTGTGGGCCCATCAAACTGGCGGATTTTTAGGGTTAGATTAATCGAAAGTTGAGTAATGAGCATTAGCCACTCAAATTTGAGTGGCTTTTTTATGCACACCAATAAAAAATAGGCACAAAAAGTGTAAGTAGAATATTAATTCCTTGAATTCCTTGAATTGCTTGAATTGCTT
>NZ_JACJDU010000031.1:0-62435 GCF_014163715.1 Shewanella sp. SR44-4
CGACGAAGATAAGCATCGTTGGAAAACAAAAGCGATGCATGATGAATACATCGATGCTTGAGGCGGTATTAAAGGCTGGTTTTGGTGCTTAGGTTAAAAGTTAAGCACTCATGCGGTGGCCCTGACTAGATTAGCCACTAAGCCTGCCATAGCGCCTGCCATAGCCGTTAACCAAAAACAGATATGAAATTAGCTTCATAATTCAATTAGGCAAGTCATCCAACCCAATTTACAATCTAGGTTTTCGATCCTACCGTGTTGATAATCCGGTTATTCGG
Source organism: Shewanella sp. SR44-4 (assembly GCF_014163715.1). Classification (NCBI taxonomy): domain Bacteria; kingdom Pseudomonadati; phylum Pseudomonadota; class Gammaproteobacteria; order Alteromonadales; family Shewanellaceae; genus Shewanella; species Shewanella sp. SR44-4. The sequence continues at coordinate 279 of NZ_JACJDU010000031.1, forward strand.
CTTATGACTGTATAGTCATTATCTTTCTTTAATGGTTGTACTTTAACGCTATCGGACAAGCCTACACTTTAAACGCTAAATCAACATAGCAAGTTTATGACTAAGATTTTATCTTTTCTAGAAAATAGGCAACAACGATTTTATCTTTTCTAGAAAATAGGCAACAACAAATAAAACCACAACATATTGATAACATTATGTTTTAAAGATGAAAAAATTACAATTCAATCAGAAAAAAATACCGTTTTACATTATTACTGGCTCATTGAGCGGGTGAAAAAATAAGCCATTTCGCTTGAGATATCATCACCTACACCTTCCCTTACCAAAAACACTAAACATAAGCTGTTGATATTAATTGTTAAATTTAAATATCGATAATTAACTCTCTGTTACTTTTATAAAGTTGGCATCTGTTTTGTATTTAGTTAGATGTATTTACGTAATTAACTAGGAGTACCTTATGAAAAATACGATTCTTACTTTAGCCGGACTTATTTCGTTAGCCTCTTTTAGTACTTATTCTCACGCTGATGACTTCAAGAAAGACGTAGCAGAAAATGGCGTTTATGTCGGCGCTAATTATGGTTACCTAAAAGTCGATGGCGAAGATGACTTTGACGACGACAATGATGTACTCCAGGGCCTAGTAGGTTATCGCTTCAACAAATACTTAGCTCTAGAAGGTAGCTATATTGATTTTGGTAGTTACGGCAACAACTTATCTAGCGCTGAAACAGATGGTTATACCGCTGGTCTAAAAGTGACATTGCCAATTGCTGAGCGAATAGAGTTGTATGCCAAAGGTGGTCAGTTATGGTACTCAACAGATTATGACGTGGTCGGGTTTTCTGGCAATAAAGATGATGAAGGTGTATTTGCCGGTGCTGGTGTCGCGTTTAAAGTAACAGATCGTTTTTTAATTAATGCGGAGTACACTTGGTATGATGCAGAAATTAACTTAGATAATGTCTCTAACGGTTCTGACACAGAAACAGACTTTAAGCAGGCTAGTATCGGTGTTGAATATCGTTTCTAGTGATTCTAGTGATTCTAGTGATTCTAGTGATTAAGTAGAGTGCTTAAATTAACTACTTAATAATAAAATTCAGAAGGGTGTAATGCAAATTGTGTTACACCTTTATTTTATACCTATCATTCTAAGATCCGCATTAAAGCGATTAACCTTCTACCCAAACAAGTTATATGAGCATCGCTCTTGTGTCTGCGATTTACGTCAATAAAACAATTGATGATTTAGGTTGCTTATCTTTAACTCTGTTTATTCACTGCGATGCAAAATTTACATACTGAGCTTGGGGCTCAAAACAACAAGCGCTGTATTTTTATCGCCACGGAGTATTGCGATCCTGCAGCATAAAAAAGTAAGAATCACACGTTGAAATAATCAAAAATCGACTTTAAAACGAGCCACTCGCGCCTCAGTTAACGTACATTGGGTAAGCTGCATAAGTTCCCCCAAGGTGATACCTGGAGTTTGTTTAATTAAGCGGACAAGTTTTGCATCTAATGGCTCTAACTTATCTGCATGGCCAAGAAGCGCGGTCTCAATCTTTTGAATAAGATAACGAAAATTATCATCATTTTGTGCTTTTAACTGTTCAGTAAACGACTGAATATTAACCGCCTCACCGATAACGCCCCAATTCCGAGACCGACGTACACGCTTCAGCTCGCAGTTAAATTGCAGCGCAATGACTTTGGCTTGCTTGGTTTTCTCCCCACCAATTCGATGAATAAGCGATGGAAGTGGGATGGTAATATCTTCAATCATAATATTTTGTGGCAAACCTACTTTGTTGAAATGAGTTCTGGCTAAAACACTTTTATCGGTAAAAACTACTAACTTCAACGTTATCTATAACTTACTAGCATATCTTTAAAATCAACATAGTAATAAAAATCAGAATTATGTAGTAACCAATCTCTTGTCACGATTGATGACGTTTTAGCGTTCGCATTTTAACGCTATAATGCCACTCGAAATAATCACCTGCTATCAATATTAACCGCTTACCAGCGCATTTAGCGCCCTTTCTGTTGAAAGCTAATGTTAAAATATGTTGAATAAAATTAAGTAAAAATACCTCATGAGTCCAGAACGTTTTGCCCGAATAAATCAAATGCTTGATAACCGCCAAGTCGACTTAACGGTTTGCCTTGATAAAGTGCATATGACCAATAATATTGCTGCGGTTCTTCGCTCTGCTGACTGTGTGGGCATACATCAAATTCATGCAGTGTGGCCCGATGATGATATGCGGGTATCGGGTAATACCGCTTCTGGCAGCCAGCAATGGGTTGATACCGTTAAACATTACACTTTTGAAGAAGCTCACCAGGCCTTTAAAAAACAGAAAATGCAGATATTAACCACTACGTTTTCGGACTCTGCGGTTGATTTTCGTGAGATTGATTATACTCAACCCACTGCCATTATAATGGGTAATGAGCGTGACGGCGTCAGCGCAGAAGCCATTGCGGCAGCAGACCAACATATCATTATTCCCATGCGTGGCATGGTGCAATCGCTTAACGTGTCGGTTGCCGCAGCACTAGTGATGTATGAAGCTCAGCGCCAGCGCGAAGTAGCCAAGATGTACGGTACACGTAGACTGGATCACAGCTACTGCCAGACTATGTTATTTGAACAAGGTCATCCGGTTTATGCCAAAGCGTGTCGCCGCAAACAGATCCCCTACCCCGCCATTGATGATCAAGGCCAAATTGTAGCTGACAAAGAGTGGTGGGATAGAATGCGCGCACCAAATCCACAAACGTTGGTGGATTGATGCATCAACTCAGTACATCTACTAATAACTAATAACTAAGAACTAAGAACTAATAATTGAGGCCAGTAATTGAGGCCAGTATTCGGCCTCAATTATTCTGCACCACTGTTTGATAAGTATTCTGAACGACTTGATAGAGTTTTGATTCATTTGAAATAACCGCTGAGTTATAAGAAAACTACGAGGTTTATCAACCTGCCATCTACACTCCCTTGCCTACCATCAAATGATTGAACACTTACAGCTTACTGTCAGCATATTTCATCAAGTTGATGTATGAATCAACATAATAAGCATCCCGGTTATTGGCTAAAAACGTTAATAATTCAGCGTGTGCCTCAGATGACACCGATAAATAATCTCCTCCAACCCCATGAAATATTACGTTTACCAGTAAAGTATCTGCGGGAATATGGCGAATATAATCGATAAGCTCTTTGCCACTTTGGCCTTCTGGATATAATATCAGTGAAAATCGAGAATCTTTCCCTTGCCCTTTCACCGCTGTAAATAACTCATTGAGCTGACTCAGGTATTGTTGGTGACTCAACACATCAGCGCCAATCACCATATCGCCACAAGGCACCGTATAAGTCCGTTCCGATTGACCATCAATGGCCTTTAAAAAAGTATTGGCTACTTTTAGCTCTTCAATCATCTGCGCCACGCTGTAATGATCAAGATCATGATGCGCCTCTACCCAATATTTGTTCGGCAAAGAGGCTCGACAAGGATGATAAACACTGTGATTGCCAAGCTCATGGCCACGGTTAGCTGCTGCACGCCATTCATCTAACCGGACATTCATAACCGGAGAGTTTACTACCACATAAAAAGACGCCTTGAAATTATGTTTATCCAGCGCGGGTATCACATTGTCTAACTGACTATTAAGCGCATCATCATAAGACAGACTAACGGCTAACTTGCTCCCGCCTGGCCAAGTGAACGTATCACCTAGTGTGTTAACCGTACTTGGCGTTTTTGCATAGCTTGATAATGAAAGTAGTAGTGCAGCAAAAAAACAAATTGGTTTAATCATAATAATCTAGTGTCCATAAAGTCACTTGAACTAATTCCTTGTCATTAATCCACATGCGTTTAATCTACATCAGCATGGTTGAGTGTTATGTAATCAAAAGCTCAATCGTCTATTGGACTTGGCCGACGCCATGCATATTAGTCGCTAGTGTTAATCCTATAGGCAATTGCTTTTATGCGGTAGCCGTTTTTTATACAGTATTGAAAGCTATCGTTTATTCAACGCCTCAGGCAACTTCAGCTCAATTGGTGCAGATTCAATGATTGTATAATACTCATAAACTATTTAGGATCAGCACATCTGACTCGCAAACAAGAATTCACTTAATGACCACTGAGCTTTATTTTATCTACGACTCACATTGCCCTTGGAGCTATGCCACCACACCGTTGGTGAATGCATTGCAGCAAGCCTATCCCGAAATGAATGTACATTTACTGCATAGCGCACATTACATTGGCAAAGACAGTGCTGGCGAAGAGCAAATGGAAGCGGCTGCAAAAATGAGTGGACTGAAATTTGGCCGCGATCATATTCGTTACGTAAACAGTCCTAAAAGCTCAATCAAAACCGCAAACTTTATGGCCTGGTTGCAGGGCAAACAAGCTGACAAGCAATTAGATGTGCTCAATGCGCTACAAAGAGCCCATTTCATTGAAGGCAACCCGCTTAGCAACAAGCACGACTTTAATGACATTGTAGAAAAATTTAAGCTGTCACCATCAAATAAAGTGTTTAAAGATGAGCTCAGTATGGACGCAGAATACGTACTGGAAGGCATAGAGGAGATTCAACAAGTCATTGGTACTACCGGCTTTCCCGCTTTAGTCATGACCGTTAATGATAACGCCATTTTTATCGATCACTCACAATACCTGAGCAGCCCTCATGCTGTGGTTGCTGCGGTTGAAAAAGAGATAACAGCGATTAAACTCGCTAAAACTGAAGCATAACGATAACTCGTCACTCGCCAAATACATCATCGATGTGAATGCGCCAGCAGTAAGATCAAAAAAACCACGGCTAATGACCGTGGTTTTTAGTTAACCGCCTCTTTCAACCTTAAAGGTTAAGCAATGCTTTGAACTTGCGATGCGAGTAACCAAATGGCTAATGCAAAAAATATTACACCCATAAATTTATGTTGATATGTGCGGAATTTTTCGTTTTTGAGCAAAGATTTACCCAAACTACCCACTAATGCTACCAACAGCAAATTGAACGTCAATCCCATCACATTCAGCAACAAACCTAGCGCCAGCATTTGTTCACCTGAACTGGCACTCAACTGAGTAGACACAAACTGAGGCAAAAATAACACAAAAAAGATCAACGCTTTAGGATTCAGTAAATTGCTCAGTACCGCACGACGATAGAGTAATTTTGCAACATTACCTTGTTGGGTAATCTCGGGCGCGTCGCTTGTACCACTGCGCATGCAATCCCAACCCATTTTCAATAAATACGCCCCGCCCAATACCCGTAATAGCTCTAACGCCATTGGATTCATTGCCACAAGTGCAGAAACACCCATAGCAGCAAGCAAGGTTAACACCAGTCCAGAGGTAGCATTACCAAAACAGGCATACACACCCACTTTGCGGCCATAACTCAAGCTGGAACTGGCGATCAACAGCATGTCAGGTCCAGGAATTAATAATAACGCGACAACAGTGGTTAAATATAAAGGAAGTAAAGCCAGATCAATCATCATAAATACACAAACAACAGCTATTAAGACGGGAAAATAAGGCGCGGATTCTACAGCTATTCAACATGAATGAAAGTCATGTTGGCCTTCATGCCATGTTTAAGCACTGCGACCATTGGCAGAGATTGTTTACGGAAGAAGTGATGAAATAAGAGGTGAACAAACTTTACCCTCAAACTAGCTATTCTGGTTACTACAGACTAGTTATTTATAATAACAAAATATCAATAAACTATTATATTTCATATATATAGTTAATAATTATTCAGTTAAGTCAATATCAGTTATAGTATGAGAAATGGTAAGGCAATGATTCAAATAGAATAAATTAAAAGGAATTAAATATGACATCTGGCGATTTGGCGATTACCGCTCAAGAACGAACAAATGTGCTTAATGGCAACTTAGAAGCTTTCTGGAGAAGTCGACTAAACAAAAAAGATCCTGTAGCTCGGATTGGATATGCTCTATGGGTAACCGATACCGCAAAATTAAAACATGTTATTCAAAGCGGTGATACTAATTTTTGGAATAACAAAGGGTTTACTTACTGGGAGTTTATGGCTCGTTCGACTGTTGTTAATTTGGCAACCGGACTTGAACGTGGCGGCTTTCGGGGTACATTTTCACAAATGAGAGCGAAAATTAAAGACGTCGGTATTGAAGTAGCAAATCAACATATATCCTTCGTTACACATGACTATGACAATGGCAATATTGGCGAAGTAAAAGGTTTGCTTAGCCTTAAGCAAATGGCTGACTACCATCACATCGCATTTAAATTGTTCAATATCCCTAACCATTTTTATGGTGGTACTTGGCTTAATAATGTTCCTGATGAAGCGGAATTTACATTGTATGGTGAACTTTACTGCCATGACTGTGATTCTGCTGTTGGATATAAAGGAGCTAACCAATGAATCAATTAATCATATTCACTCCACTATTATTAATCGCGGCATGCAGCCCGAGTACCAGTACAATAAAATGGAATAAATACTGTTTACCGAAGGCATATTTAACGCCAGCGTCACTATCTACCGCACCAAGTAACGATTCAAATTTTGATAAAAATACAGGTTATGGACCTTCAATTTTTTTTGAAGGTAAAGAGCTACACAAACATATTTCTTCTTTTAAAGTAACATCACCTAGCCATTCAACAGGTCATATCTATCACCATATTCAAGTTAACCTTTCTAACAATAAAATTATTAAACATGTTTTGAATATTGAAAATTTAAGACGTTCTGATATGGAAAACATCAAATTTGAAGATCAAAGCCCATATCATTGGGTGGCATATGATAAGGCTGGAAGCGATTACCTATATTGGGGGGATTGTATGTTAGATGGTCATGGCGAAACAGATCCGAGTTATCGATGTACACATCAATTCAACATCGGAGACACTGTTGGAACTTATACTATTAAAGATGAAAATATACTTTTACATCAAAAAATTGATGAATTCATACTCAATAAACTTAATACATGGCAATGCCAGTAAACTCATACCAAATTGGGACTAATAATATGTGCTCACTTAAGCACATGAATTAACATAAATCGTTGAACTTGAACTACCTAATACTTCTGAATTCCGTTGTAGTATCAATTTTAATACAAGACCAGACTAAATAGGATCATAAATAAATGGAATTAACAGAAATAATAGGAAGTTATATATTAATTTTTTTTCTAAGTATTGTCTTTTCTTCATCTAAAGATAATGAGGTAGCATACATCTTAGGACCGGCATTATGCTACATACTCCCTTTTTTTACAGGTGATTTTTGGTCTCAGTTACTCGTGAGTATAATAGTTGCATTCCTAACATCTATATCGATAGGACAAGCAAAACTAGCAGGCGATGTAACAGGTACTGGAGCAGTCATGCTTATCTGCATAATAAGTCATTTTGTTTTATTCGTTATCAGTATCGCCGCATATTTCATTTTGACATTTTCAGGCTTCGTGATCGATTAATAACAAGTCCACAATGGCGAGTGTAGCATTGCTAAGAATTAGTATAATCAATTTATATATATTGTTTTCAATATTATTATGGATTTTTTAACTGCAATAAAACATCACATGCGCTGCCATGAGCGAAACTTAATGAGTAATGCTTGATAAGTAAATTTAGCGTTAATTGTTTATCTAAACTCTCACAAAAGCAAAAGGCCAGCGCTGACGGCTAGCCTTTCGTTTTTTGACGCTAAGAGTCAGCTTACTCAGTTCTACTTGTAGAACGCTTCAACCTTGCCTTTTACTGTCATCGTAAGCGGTTGGCCACGACGATCTAATGCTTTATGTGAGGCGACTTTTACCCAACCTTCACTGATGCAATATTCTTCAACATCAGCACGCTCTTTGCCATTAAACAAAATGCCAATCTCGTGTTCGAAAATTGCAGCCACATGGTGTGGGCTACGTGGATTAACGCTAAGGCGATCTGGTAAAGCGGGTTTAGCAGTAGTGTCGTTCATTGTCGTATGCTGTAGTTAATAAAACGTGCGCTATTGTAGGCAATACCGGCCTGATGCTCAATAGCGGCTGTCATAAATGTGAGTCGCACCGAAAAGATACTGTCAGCCAGGGAAGAAGTACTAATAATAAACGCTAAGCATCAGTGTTAGGCTGAGTGTTAAACTAAGTGTCTGTATTTAAAATCCCGTATGATATTTTCAATGCATTTTAATTGCATATGATTTTTAATTGCATATCGGTAGCGTTAGTTTACATTTAGCGTAGTGAGCGAAAGAGTATTGACTGCCACGGGTTCAATCAAAGGGATAATGGGCAAGGGATGATGACGCAAAAACGATCAACTATATGGCATTGGTTTTTAGACGGCAAGATTGCCCCCGCTAACCTTAAAGCCGCAATGTTAGAGGTCTATCCCCATCCAAACGCAAAAAATTGGCAATTATTAATCGCCAATATCTTACTGTATCTCGGAGTGTTGTTATTTGGCGCTGGGGTGATTTTTTTCATGGCCTTCAACTGGGATGCGCTATCACACCTCAATAAATTTGCCATAGTCGAAACCATATTTGCGTTGTTTATTGGCGGATTCTATCTCACTAACCGCGCGCAAAAAAAGCAATATTTACAGCAAAAATCCCAACATGATCAATATCATTTGCAAGCTCAACACAACCAACAGACTTATGGCTGGAGCTTAGCCAATGCAATGTTACTCGGGGCCAGTATTATGCTCGGGGCATTGCTGGCGTTAGTTGGGCAAACCTATCAAACTGGCGCCGATCCATGGCAACTATTCACCATTTGGGCAGTATTAATTTTACCTTTTGCTTACATCGCAGGTTTTGATCTGTTGTGGTTACTGGTAGTGGTATTACTCAACGTCAGCCTAGGGTTATATCTTCAATCCTTTGCTTCTGTATTTAGTTTTCTACTCGAAGACATGCAACAAATTGCTATTTTTGGCTTAGTTAACTTAGCCATTCACCTACTATTTACCCTTGCGAAAAGCTGTCAGTGGCGCGGACAATTACGCTTTAACTGCCCCATGGTAGAAGCAACCAGTTTACTGGCTAGTCTAAGTGCATTTACCTGGCTAATAGTGTGGATCATTTTTGACTTCAGCTATGACTTCGACTCGAGCGAACATATTACCTATTATGCGCTGCTTTACCTCGCCATCCTGACTAGCTTATTTGTTTGGTACCGTTATCGTTCGCCCGCTTTGTATCCGCTCACACTGGTGTTAACCAGCATAAGTACCGCGATTGTTTCGCTACTTTCAAAGGAGCTATTTGATAGCCACGACACCATTGGAGGCTTTTTTCTGATAGCGATGGTGGTCATAGGCTTAACCAGTGGCAGTTTATATTGGTTAAAAAAATTACAAACAGAGTTTGCTCAAACGGCAATGCTTAACAGTGAGGAAGCCGCTCATGAGTAACATTAAATCATACAACGCATTATGGCTGTCACTGCAAAATAAAGGCTGGGTAAATACTGATACCGCACCAGAATCCTTGTTAGCCAGCCCTTGGTATATCATTGCTGCACAAATGCTTGGTGGTTGGGTTGCTGCGCTATTTTTATTAGCGTTTGTGATGCTGGGGCTGTCATCTGCAAGTGATATAACCGAATCGTTTATCGGCTTTGGTGGCGTACTGAGTCTAGGATGCTTAGCGTATTACCGACTGGGTGAGAATCGCCAAGAATTTATTCTACAAATGGTATTTGCATTTAGTTTATGTGGACAAACAATGCTGCTTTTTGGCACCTTCGAAAGCCTAGAATCTAGCAACGAAACACTCATCGCAGTCATTTATGTGGTCACGTTTGTCATACACTGGATAGCCATACCCCACAAAGCCAACCAATTTGTCGCTGCATTAGCCATGGTTCCCAGCTTATTAGCCATCTTAGTGATTAACCATTTATCGCTACTCATATTGCCATTATTGGTGCTGAGTTTAGTGGTTATATGGACTCAGCTTTACCGATGGCCACAACATTATCAACGTATCAGAATGCTAGGTTACGCCGTTGCTATCAGTTTACTACTCGCCAATTTAATGTTGTCAGAAATTAGCGACACCATGGAACTGCCAAACGTACTCATGGCATTAAGCTCTAGCCTCAGTGACTACTTAGCTATCATAATCAGCCTATTATCTGCGCTATGGCTGATTAATCACATTTTTAACCAGCTCCATTCTAATGCCAATAGCGATGCTAATACTGATAGCAATACCGATAGCAATCAATTTGTTACAGTGCGTCCTCGCAACAAGTTGATGGTGATTCTTGCAGCAATATTAATCGGCCTACTTTCTATCGTCATGAGCGGATTAAGCGCCGCACTACTAATGCTACTGCTAGGCTATTTTTATAACGAGCGTAAATTAGTCATCATTTCGGTATGCGCCCTGCTCGCCTTTATCGGCATGTATTATTACTCACTCCACATCGACTTGTTTGATAAATCACTGTGGTTAATGGCCAGCGGCATAGTGCTACTACTGCTCAGATTTGCCATGAGCATAAATACCAACAAGACAGCTGAAGCAGAAATGACAATGAATACCGCGACAACGGCACACAATAAGGAGCAACCATAATGCAATTAAATACTATGGCGGCGCTCAACTCACGCCAACTCAGTAAGCGGTCGCTTTGGGCTATTATCGCGGCAGTATTGATACTTGCTGGTATTAACTACAAGATTTATCAACAAGAACACTTGTTGGCTAATGGCGAAATCATCCTGTTTGAACTGGCTCCCGTCGACCCTCGCTCGTTAATGCAAGGTGATTACATGGCGTTAAATTACGATATTGCGAGAACAGTTAGCCGGTCAGTCGATGAACTATCAAACACGTCAAATGACCATGATGGCTTTTTTATTGTCACACTCGACCAAAATCGTATTGCCCAATTTGACAGTATCTACAACGGTGCCACGCTAACACCAGCACAACGACTGATCCAGTACCGCGTTCGTGACGGCAGAGTCAAACTGGCCAGCAACGCTTTTTTCTTTCAAGAAGGCCGAGCTGAAGAGTTTGAACACGCAAGATATGGCGAGTTTAGAGTTAACCAGGCAGGACAATTGTTACTCAGTAACATGATAAACAAAGATTTTAAGCGGATCTAAGCAGATTACTGAAGAAATAGATTAATAATGAGGTATGTTAAAAGTTAATACAACCTTAATGGAACGAAACAAATTAACCTACATCTTTAAGTGATTCGATCTGACATTGATCAATTGTTTTATTGACGATATCGATTGCTATGTCAGTGGGTAATCGAGCATATTGATCAGAATTTAGTGCCAACGGTGATACTAGTAATGTAATAGTGAATAATTCTTCATCGGTCGCCATTGACCAAAAACCGACTAAAGCCTGACTATTGGGTACACTTGGAAATTCTGCCGTCCAAAAGGTTAATTTGGTATTATTTTGGTTCCAAGAGCCATTTTGAGCATGTATTAACCTAACATCGTAGAAAAGCTCTTCTTCCCATATTATTCCGTATTCGATATGAGCATTTTCCATAACTTCAGATCTGGAGATTTCTTTTGCAGGTTTATTTAGCAATAGGGAGTTATGTTCGGGTCTAATCACACCAACCGTAGCACTTATAATCTGGTTTTTATGTTCAAATTGAAAATCATACTTAATATCTTGACCGTACTTTGATTGATTACTGATAATTTCAGTCTCTGCAATCGCCGTTATCTGGCAAGTCATCGTAGATAGGTTACTAGCATAAGCATTGGCCGAAACCAATGAGACCATAAAATAAATAAATTTATATTTCAAAATATTATGTACCAAAACCTATCCCTTACCGCTCTTCTGAAAGCGACATTGCAAACAACATTACCATGAATAGAGGTATCCCACTCAAGGTGACTATAGCAACTTTGAATATAGAACCAATATTCAGAAAATCTAAAGATATTATCGAAAAGACTGAAATGGAAAAAAGATTCAAACACAAGGTGAAGCAAAAAATAGATTTATCAAAAAAATTAATTTTCAGTTTCAATTTTAATTTCTTTATTATAGAAATAGAATGAACACAAACTAAAAATAAAGAAAATAAATAAGCTATTATCCAAAATATCAATTAAAGATCCTCAACATTCAGTAAACCTCTACGTAAGAGCTCTTTTTTAGCTAACTTCATATCACTATCACTTAGCATTTTCATTGTACTTGCTAGAATCATTACAATGATTGTGCTTCTGCCAACTGCTCTAACAGAGCTTTTTGTAATATTTAAACCTGTTTTTTTAGATAACGACGATACCATAGATTCAGTAACTGCGCCTCCAGAAGCCTCTAGAGCAAAACCGCTTACACCCAATGCCGCCACGGAAAAAATACTACTAGCTAAAAAGCTCACCTCTAGTTTAGGTTCAACGGTGAAGAACCAATGAACTAGATTATTAAATGCCATGAATGCTTTTCAAAATTTTATCTATTTTATTATTTTTGTTTTTCTTTTTATGATGATTCGTCAGGAGCGGATTCAAATAAATCCCATTTTTATCTACTCTTCATGTTTCTCACAATAACGACTTAGCTGAGTCACAACTTGGTTGAAACATAATTCAAGCTCGATGATAGACTCATTCTTGACAATACGCCTCTCCGCAAGTGTTTCAACTTGCTGACAAATATCGGCTAACGTTAATGCCGAAACCGATTTTGATGACGACTTTAAGCCATGGGCTTGAAACGATAAATCGGCGTAGTTTGCGCTAGTCGCATAAACACTGATTAACTTAACTTGCTCACCTGCCGTTTGTAAAAAGGCATTAAACACCATGCAATGCACCGTGGGATCATCACCTAACATCGCATTTAACAATGCTATATCTAATTGATCGAATGAATCAGTCTCAACCTCTGACACTTTATTACCGTCAATATGAGTATTAACCATGGTTGTTGAGTACTCCATTAAAAGCGATTTAAGCTTAGCCAACTCAACCGGTTTAGTTAAAAAATCATTCATACCGGCATCGTAACAAGCATCGATATTGTCTTTAATAATGTTAGCTGTAATCGCAACAATGGCTAAATCTTTAAAGCGGTTATCTGCTCGAATCCTTTTCGCCAGGCCTAAACCATCTAAAATTGGCATTTGAATATCGGTTAACAGTATATCAAAACGTTTATCTTGCAGAGTTTGCCAGGCTTGCTCGCCATTACTCACAAACGTTGAATGTACCCCAAGCAAGGTTAATTGTTGCTTTAACACTAGCTGATTAGTCACTTGATCTTCAGCAACCAGTACTTCTAATATAGGAAAAGTCTCTGCTGAAACGAGTTGTTCGTTGATGTCTGCTATATCAGATTGAGTTGTAAAGTCTGTTTTAGCCAGTATGTCAGTTTTAGTGGATACATCGGCTTGCTTAAAAGTATTAAAAATTAAACTAAAACACGAACCCTTGTTTAGTTCACTTTGTACTCTTATCTCGCCTTGCATTCGCTCAACTAACTCTCGGGTAATAACCAATCCAATACCCGTGCCATTAATGTTGCTCGTTTCGGCACCTAAGCGATCAAATGGCTTAAACAACCGAGAAACGTCATCAGCAGCAAAGCCATAACCGGTATCTGCTACGCTAATTGTGCATTGGTTATTGCTCGATACGCTGCAGCTAATAAAAATATCGCCATGGGGTTTATTATATTTAATGGCATTAGAGAGTAAATTTAACATTACCTGTTTAAAGCGGCGCTCATCGACATAAAAGCACAGCCCTTCGAGTTCATTAAATCCCTCGATATGAATCGTCATCGACTGTGCATTGATAAGTTCACTTACAAACTCAACTGAATCCTCAACAACATGCTTGATTGGCACATAATCAAAACTGAACTGCATGTTACCTGACTCAATCGCCGTTAAATCAAGCACATCATTTATTAATAACAGTAAATGTTCACCAGCCCGATATATGCCCTTGGCATTGTCTTTTTGGACTTTATTAGCAAGATCATCATATTCATATAACTGTGCTAAGCCTAAAATTGCATTTAATGGCGTACGCAATTCGTGGCTCATGCTGGCCATAAAATCTGACTTTGCTTTACTTGCCGACTCTGCCTGTATTCGCAGGGAGTTTAATTTTTGATGATTACTCGAGACCTCGGTTGCCATGTGATTAAACGCATTAATGACACTGCCCACTTCGTTATTTTGGTGCTTATCGACATGGCAATCAAAATCACCTTTTGCCAGCCGTGCAAATGCAAATTCCAATGAGCGCAATGGTTTGGTTATTCTATAATCGACCAACCAAGCTAGCGCCATAAAAAATAAAACTAAAATCATAAATTGAATGTATATCAGCGTGTAATGCAGCTTTGATGATTCATTAATTTCATTGGTAAAGTTAACCACTAGCGTAATGCTTGCTAATGGTTTTTCTAAAAACATAATTTGTTGGCTAAGCAGCATGTCACCGCTTTGGGTTGCCCCGTTCCACACATCAAGCGGATACAATTGGTTACCGGTTGCCGTATCAACTATTTTAATGGCCTTCCAATTAGGCTGAATGTCTAATTGGTTATCTATTTGCTCGTAAAGCTCAGCGTATTGGCGGGTAAGCAAAGGCGTTGTGACAGAGGTTGAGAGTTGTTGTAATGATCGCTGTGCCGTTTTAGACAATCCATCATTAACCCAACGGGCTTGCTCTGGTAGCGCATAAAAAATAAATAAACAGGCAAGTAAAAAACCAAACGCCATTACGGCAATAAAACTCTGTGCCCGTAAACTACGCCAGCCATTAATTTTCAACATAAAATGAACGTAACCCCCATTGAGTTAATTGCTGATATTCAGCTAAAGTCGCAATACTGGGTTTAATAATGGGAATACCTGCAAGCAAGTGCTTGTGCTCTTCGCTTTGGCCTATATCTAAAATAGCTTGTTGCACTTTTTGCTGAATGGCAGGATCAACTCTTGGATGAGCCACAATAGGATGACGGCTTATTTTACGGGTTTTATAAATAATTTTAAGCTTGTCTTGTAGGTTTTGCGGTTGCTGTTTTAACGTGCCTAACACGCCACCGCCAGCCTTAGTAGAGTTTAATGCCACATTTAAATAAACCGAAGAGTGGGTTTGCACATAAACCGGCTTTATTGTTAGCCCATACAACTGCGCTAAATCAGCACGCATTAATAATGACGCGCCCAATGCATTAGGCGCCGGAAAAGCAATTTCGGCACCTTCTAACTGGCTAACATCGTCTATGCCGCTATTTTTATTCACCACTAACACACCTTGCAGTTGGCGCCCTGCATCTTTTATTAACGGCAAATAACCTTGTTTTTCGTTAGCGATGACACTGTGCCAAGGGTTCATGTAAGCAAAATCATACTCGCCATTAGCAAAGGCTTGTTCAAATACAGGTATAGACTCAACAGTGACTAACTTAATCGTCACCCCCGTCTGTTCACTGACCTGATCAAGTAAAGGCTGCCAAATTGCATTCAACTTTTGCGGCTCGTATTGCGGCACAACCCCAAACGTATACTCCTGGGCCAATAACCACGAGCTTTGAATTAAACATAATATTGCCACTACATACTTCATTAGCGCTCCAGAAAATAGCGTGTCATTTTTACTAGCTTAGTTAAATACTGCTCAAGTCACCATAAAAATATTATTTGAATTCAGGTCTATTGCATAATAAATGCTTTGGCTTGCTACTACTTGCCAATAAATATAATGCGATATAAGTCAGCAAATAATCAGTGTGTCCCCCCCACTTATTTATGATCTTCCCTCTTATTTTTATTCTTCATTAGCATCAGCTTTTCAGATTAGAACAATCGTTTTTATTCGCACCTACCATTTAGATACTTTCCTATACTCTGTTTTCGCTTAGTCATTTAAGCCCTGATTTTAATCCTCGAGTACATCAAGTAGATAGTTAATAGCTTGAGTGGTTAATTAGGTTTTGTATTTTAGCGTAACCATACATCTTCACATGAAGCGAAGATGCGTTAACTTTAAGGAAGCTAACAATGAAACATCCATTATTTAATCAGAAAGTACTCGCGGGTTTTGTCAGCATGCTGCTTATATCCGGCTCAGCTTTCGCCAACAATCACGAAAAGTCAGAAATGACCAAGCCCAAAGGAGCGGTTGGGACTGGGATAGCATTAGAAAACCAGGCTAAAACAAATCAATTTTGGTGGCCTGATCAACTCAATCTATCTGCGCTACGAGATCACGATAAGCGATCTAATCCTTATGGCGAAAACTTTGATTACGCCAAGGCATTTAACAGCCTTGACCTTGATAAAGTAAAACTAGACATTAATGCGTTACTGACCACATCTCAAGATTGGTGGCCGTCAGACTATGGCAACTATGGTCCCTTTTTTATCCGCATGACATGGCACAGCGCAGGTACTTATCGCACCCTTGATGGCCGCGGCGGCGCAGGTGGTGGCCAGCAACGTTTTGAACCACTCAACAGTTGGCCCGATAATGCGAGTTTAGACAAAGCACGACGTTTACTCTGGCCAATCAAAATGAAGTATGGAGAAGCCATTTCTTGGTCTGATTTGATCGTGTTAGCGGGTAATGTGTCACTTGAAAATATGGGCTTTAAAACCTACGGTTTTGCCGGTGGACGTAATGATGATTGGGAACCAGACATGGTGTACTGGGGACCAGAAGTTGAAATGCTTGCTAGCGACCGTGAAGATAGTAGCGGCAAGTTACAGCGCCCGCTTGGTGCCACTCACATGGGCTTAATATACGTAAACCCAGAGGGCCCAAAAGGCGTACCAGACCCATTGGGCTCAGCCAAAAATATTCGTGTGGCCTTTGAACGTATGGCGATGAACGATGAAGAAACCCTAGCCCTAATTGCGGGTGGACACACATTTGGTAAAATGCACGGTGCACACAAGCCTAAAGATTGTTTAGGTGCTGAACCTGCTGCAGCGGGTATCGAAGAGCAAGGCCTTGGCTGGAAAAACAAATGCGGTAAAGGCCACTCAGAAGACACTATCACCAGTGGTTTAGAAGGAGCTTGGACTCAAGCCCCAACACAATGGACCTCTTTGTATCTAAGCAATTTACTTACCTTTGAGTGGAAACAAACTCGTAGCCCTGCTGGCGCTATTCAATGGATCCCAACAGACGAGTCTTTGCATAAAGCCGTTCCTGATGCGCATGTTAAAGGCAAGTTTCACGCTCCTGTCATGACAACAGCAGACTTAGCATTAAAGTATGATCCTGAGTATCGAAAAATTGCTGAACGCTTTTTAGCCGACCCAGAAGAATACCGCTTAGCTTTCGCTAAAGCTTGGTACAAACTGACGCACAGAGATATGGGCCCATCACGTAATTTCTTAGGCAAAGAAGTCCCTAAAGAAAGCCTAATTTGGCAAGATCCTATAGATGATAAAACACAATCAAATATAGATGACGATGGCGT
This sequence comes from Shewanella sp. SR44-4, assembly GCF_014163715.1. Taxonomy (NCBI): domain Bacteria; kingdom Pseudomonadati; phylum Pseudomonadota; class Gammaproteobacteria; order Alteromonadales; family Shewanellaceae; genus Shewanella; species Shewanella sp. SR44-4. The sequence continues at coordinate 17,814 of NZ_JACJDU010000031.1, forward strand.
GCAAGCACTTAAAGCACAAATTCTAAAGTCTGACTTAACCGTGTCAGAGTTAGTGCGTGTAGCTTGGGCATCTGCGGCAAGTTACCGTCATTCAGACATGCGCGGTGGTGCAAACGGTGCTCGTATTGCACTAGCACCTCAAAAAGATTGGTCAGTAAATAATCCGGCTGAAACCGCTAAAGTGATTAAAACACTAAAAGCGATTCAAGCGGACTACAACGACAGCTTGTTTAGTAAAAGCAAAGTATCACTGGCCGACTTAATCGTTCTAGGGGGCACGGCTGCAATAGAAAAGGCCGCTAAAGATGCAGGTTTCACTGTGTCGGTGCCATTTAATGCCGGTCGTGGTGATGCCACACAAGCAATGACCGATATCAATGCCTTTAGTTTACTTGAGCTAACTTCTGATGGTTTTAGAAATTACTTTGACGCAGAGCAAAGCTACAAGTCGCCGGTGGACATGTTAGTTGATAAAGCAGACCAACTTGACCTATCGGTGCCAGAAATGACCGTTTTAGTGGGTGGATTACGCGCACTTGATGCTAACTACAAAGGGCTAAAACATGGGGTACTCACAAGCACACCGGGCACCTTAAGCAATGACTTTTTCGTCAATTTACTTGATATGTCTACGGTTTGGAAAAAATCGTCAACCGATGGTATTTATGAAGGATTTGATCGTCAGTCAGGTCACAAAAAATGGACTGCCACCTCAGTCGATTTAGTCTTTGGTTCAAACTCGGAGCTGCGTGCAGTGTCTGAAGTGTATGCGTTTGATACATCGAAGCAAAAGTTTGTGAATGACTTTGCTGCAGCCTGGACTAAGGTAATGAACTTAGACCGTTAAGATTAAGCTTCGTGACCAAGCGCAGCAACACTTAACAGCTGAAGCGCAACAGACACAACAGGACTTGAATCTTTAACATTCAAAAGCGAATCAATCGATTCGCTTTTTTTTATCTATAACACTCAAATAACCTTCGCTAAGCACACGACTATCAGATAATCACGTCTCATTCCAAGTGTGTAAGTAGAAGCTTTAGCCAACACGTTGGCTACTAAAAACGGTTAATGTCGAGCTGTACGAAAGTGCATGCAGTCATTTATACGGTGACGTTTCAGACGATATTTATAACTGAATTATTTTGCCACTATTACAGACACAATATGGATACACAGACAAAAAAGGAGCCTGGTTAAGGCTCCTTTTTTTGGGGTAAATGATCGATATCAATAAGCTTTTATTGATAAGCTATTATTAATAGCCTTTTAGCTTAGAAACGGCCAACAACACCAATTGCAGCACCGAAACCGTCTACGTCTGAATCAAGATCTTTAGACAATTCAAATGTTGCAGAAAAAGCGTCAGAGATGCGTAACCAGTAAGCCGTTTTAGCAATGAAAAAATCATCAGAACCGATGTCTGCGTAACCTAAACCCACAGACCATGCTTTAGTCACATACCAGTCAGCGTTTACATTAAAGAGATCGTCAGCATCAGTATGAGTCCACATAGCGCCTAAATCGATACCAGTAGTGCTTTTAAGATCGATAAAGCTGCGAGCTTCAAGACCATAGCTTGAGTCAATATCACTACCATCAACATAGAATGCCGCTACTTTTGAGCTGTCGTTGAAGTAATAACCTACATCAAGTTGGTAAATATCAGTATCAAAAACACCAGCGTCAAAACGCTCTACTTTAGCGCCAACAAACCACTTTGAATCAAAAACATAAGTGCCATCAACAGAGAAAACATCAATGTCAGCATCATCAATCATTGAATAGCTAGCGCCAACATTGGTAGATTGTGCTAAAAAGCCATTTAATGCATATGGGCCTTTTTCTTGTGACACAGAATCGAAATAGAAACGGTAGTTTAGATCCCATTGACCATCACCGAACTCTTCAGTATTAGCAGAGTATTGCAAACCCGCTTCGTGTTGAAATGGTGCATCTTGTGCAGCTACAGCTGGTAGTGCAGCAAAACCTAATACTAGTGCTAATGCAGTAACGTTTTTCATCAATCATTCCTTTATTTGATTATTTTACGCTAGGAGATTCAAGCAGATATAAAGAATGGATAAATCATAAAAAGGGGGTTTATCCATTAACTCAAATGTAGCCTAACCTTACCGTCGGGCTAACGCGCTTTCCTAGCGGCGCATACTCTAAAGTAATGAAATGCTAAAATAAACAACAAACTATAAATAATTGATAATTTTCAATAAAATACATCATACAGAATGTATTGAACACTGCTACTACCTACTTTAGCAATAGATAAAAACGTAACAATATCGTCAACTAAACGTTTATTTAAAATAGGCAGTAAATATTGTCATCAATAACCACGTGGATAATCAAACGAAATTTGAACACAACAGAGGTTTTAGAGGCTGCAACCAGTCGACTCGATAGCCGTATCAATTCAAACCGCGGTGTCTAAATAAAAACAGCTAGTTGCCACTGACATTTCTACACAACGGAAGTAAATTATTTCGGCAAATTTATGGATTTAAAGTTACGACCTATTGCATGGTTCAAACACGTTTAAAGACGACAACAATAGATTTGTTAACTATTTGATTTATGTTGATGATGACTATAGGTTATTGTCATTACATCAATTTTATTTACCTGGAACGTCAATGTCGACTTTGTTTAAGTTCATCAAAGGTGGTTTATTAAGCCTTTTTGTTATTTTTATCATCCTTGTTGCGTTTAATTGGCAAAGCGTTAATCGCTTATACAGCGTAGTCACCTTATTTGATGAATCCCTCGTGGTAAATAATTTCTCCAATATGAAGGATGTCTTTTTTAACAAAAAAATCGTTAAACAAGGCGAGCCTTATGTGTTCGACGTCGCCTTAACGCCTTTGCCTGAATCGTTTAACTATCGAAACAGCTCAACCAATACCGAAGCGTTTCTTAAACGCAGAGCAACAACCGCATTACTGGTGCTTAAAAATGACAAAATAACCTACGAGCAATATTTTCTAGGCACTAAAAGTGATGACAAACGTATCTCGTGGTCAATGGCCAAATCATTTGTGTCGATATTGTTCGGCATGCAGGTGGATGCTGGCAACATTGATATTGAAAAAACCGTCGGCTTTTATCTGCCCGAGCTTGCCAAGTCTGGTTATGGCGACGTCAAAGTAAAACACGTATTGCAAATGTCGTCTGGGGTTAAGTGGAACGAAGACTATCTAGATTTTTATTCTGACATTAACAAAATGGGTCGTGTACTGGCTATTGGCGGCTCGTTAGATCAAATGACCAGTGAACTGGTTAATGAATCAGCCCCAGGCAAAGCATTTCATTATGTCAGCATGGACACCCACGTGATTAGCATGATACTCAGGCGAGTTAGTGGGAAATCATTAATCGAACTTTTACAGCAAAATCTGTGGAACACCATCGGCATGGAAAGCGATGCCTATTGGCTGACTGATTCCCAAGGTAGCGCATTTGCGTTAGGCGGCTTAAATGTTACCACCCGTGACTACGCCCGCTTTGGCCGCTTATTACTCAATAATGGCGCATTTAATGGCAAGCAAATCGTGTCAGCTGCTTGGATAAAAGTCGCCACCACCCCACAAGCAGATTACCTACAACCGCAAGTCGGAAAATTAGGTTATGGCTATCAAATTTGGTTACCGCCAGAAGCACAGCAAGGTGAATTTTTCTGTGTCGGCGTTTACGGGCAATATATTTATGTAAACCAACAACACAATGTGGTGATAGTTAAAAACAGTGCCGATTTAGGCTTTCTTGATGAGCTGAATTCAAAACAAGAAACCATCGAATTTTTCCGTGAGATTGTGGCGTCATTGGAGTAGATGGAGACTCGTTAGACTCTGCCCCACTTTTCGATTGCTCGCTTTTCGATTACTGAGCATCAACCCGAATACCATGCGACGCAAGATGAAAAGTTAGCTTTTTTAGTCTGATAAGTTTAATAGTTAACGTCACATATTTCGTTTTTGAAGCAGCCTCTGCCGATTTAGCTCATCGAGCTGTTCGCTAAGGTTGAGGATTTGTTGTTGCAGCGCTTGATATTGAGTCTGGCTGGACTCATTAACAGGCTTGTCGCCCAACTCTTTCGTTGCCCACATTTTGGTAAGCTGAATGATCAGATGTTCGGCTTGGCTCAGGTTGTCATGCTCAATCTGTTTGATCATCAGTAACCGAAAGCAGTTGAACAGTATGTTGAGCATAAACTCATGGCTGAGCTGCTGCTCTTGTTCCTGAGTCATAGAGTCTTTAAAGCCGATGGCTGCGATTAAATTAGAGACTGTGGTAACTGTGGTTGCCCCAATAAAAAGCGACTGGATCTCAGGCTCTAACATCAGAACCCGCTCAAGCTGTTGCGACAACTTACCTTTATTCCACTGAGCGCCCAGCGCTTTAATGAACGTCATATCAACCCACCCGTTATAAAACCTTGTCTCTTAACGATACTGCCTATTAACGATACAGGCGCGCGGTCATAGGGACCAGATTTAGCCTTTGGATCAGTCGATCTAAATAGGCTTGAGTCAGCATTGCTATGCCGCGATAAAAATCAGTTCTAGCATGTTCATTCATCAGTTCGAGGCAGCGCCCAGACCAAGGAAGAAGGTGTTGCTGCAGCAAAATCATGCAGCTTCGTTCTAGTGGTTCGTTATCTTCAGTTTGATCCCATTGGGTAAACATTTGATCCAATACCGCGAAAAACAGACCGATATGATCGACTGGTTGATTACTATCCAGCTCGAAGCTGATCCCTTGTTCATGATAAAAGGCTTTTAGTGCCATAGTCGACTTATCATTGAGGAGTTGCCTCTCGCTCAAGTAAACCGATCCCCAAGGCACAGCATTGGGCTCGCCCGGTCCATAGAAAAGTTGTGCATAGTCCAGTTTTAAGGTTTGTTGTTTATCTTCAGTCCATTGGCCGAGATAATTGGCCAGCAACTCACGACCACTCGACTCTTTGCTCGATGCGGTAAACGGTGGCCAGCTTTGAGCAACATCATGCTCAATAAATCCTTGGATCAACTCTGGGGTCGGATCATTAAAGAGTACATTGTGAAGAATGCGCGCAATGCCTTGATATTCTAGGAGTTCATTTTCGTTAAGAGATGCCATGCTAACCTCGTTTGTTGAACTAAATGTATCGCCATAAACAGCAAATAGAGGTGCCACTCCACATGAGTGGCACCAATCGGGGGATTAAACTTCTGCGTAGTTCAACACTTCTCCATCAGTGTCACCACTTGGGCGAGAATGACGGTTAGGTGTAATAAGTAAGTTAGGTGTAGTAATACTGCTTTGTGGCAACGGAGCAACCGCGGGCGAGATGGCGCCCGGGTACTTAGCCATCAGCTCTTCCATCGGTCCGAAATCGATAGCTCGCATAGGGCAAGACTCCACACATGAAGGTTGTTTACCTTCGGCCAAACGCTCAAAACAACCATCACACTTGGTCATCACCTTACGATCTTTATCTATCTGCGGCGCATCGTATGGGCAAGCTCTTGCACAACTTTCACAGCCGATACAAAGATCTGCCGCCACATGGACTAAACCATCTTCGCGGCGTTTGTGCATTGCGCCAGTTGGACAAGCCTTAACACAAACAGGCTCCGAGCAGTGGTTACAAGCGATAGACATGTAATAGGCAAATACGTTTTGGCTTACAGTGCCATCACCATGTTCTGTCCATTGTCCCCCACCGTATTCATAAACCCGGCGCCAGTTGATGCCAACGGGGAGGTCTTTACGATCCTTACACGATATCTGACAGGTTTTACAGCCAGTACATTTACTTGCGTCGACATGAAAGCCGTATTGGATATTATTACTCATTGTTAACTCCTATCAGACCTTACGGATTTCAACCAGGTTAGTGTGCTGAGGATTACCTTTCGTTATCGGTGTAGTGCGTTGTGTGGTAAGCACGTTCAAACAACCGCCTTTATCCACATTGCCACCAGGTAGGAACCAAGCGCCCTGCCCCAGTGCTGTTACGCCGACCATAATACGAGGTGTTATCTTAACTTCGACTTCGATGGTGCCGCGATCATTGAAAATGTGGACCTTATCACCAGTGCTAAGTCCGCGCTGATTCGCATCGATTGGGTTCATCCACACAGCATCCTGCACCGCTTCACGCAGCCAAGGGACGTTGTGAAAACTAGAGTGGGCACGGCCCTTAGTGTGATAACCAGTAAGTTGTAATGGATACTTCTTCTTGGTTTCAGTATCTTCATAACCTTCCCAGGTCGGCACGTATTTAGGTAGCGCAGATATTACGTCACCCTCTTTGAGCTTCCAGGTACGCGCTTTTTCCGCTAAGCGTGATGAGTAGATCTCAATCTTTCCAGAGGGTGTGCCGAGTGGATTGGCATCGGGATCGGTACGGAAATCTTCCAGTACGATATAACCCCCGTTCGGCAAATATTTGCGATAGATACCCTGTGTGAGCATCACCTCTTTTGCTGGTAATTCTGGGGTAGCCTCTTTAGATTCGGCATAGAATTGATCCAGCCAATCTTTGCGACTCTTACCTTCGGTAAACTCGGCTTCAACTCCCATGCGTCTTGCTAAGTCGACACAGACCTCATAGATAGGACGGCTCTCGAACATAGGGTCGACACTGCTGCTCATCTGTACCAAGGAGGCGGTATCACCTGCGGCGTAACTTTGGTTAACTAAGTCTTCTGATTCAAGCCATGACACGTCTGGCAATAAAACATCGGCAAACTTAGCACTGGGTGTCATCCAGTTGTCGACCACTAGGATAAATTCACATTTAGTTTCATCCTGGAGTAGCTTCTCTGTTTTACGCACTTCAGAGTGTTGGTTAATTAGGGCATTACCACCGTAGTTGATAATCGCCTTAATATCAGTATCCAACTTACCGTCACCCGCTTCATCAAGGTCGACACCTTGTACTCCATCGGACAGAACGGTCATGTTTTTGCCATCTTCGATGGCCTGAGTAAAGGTAAAGAATGATATCGCTTTCTTCACTGGGTTTGAGCCAGTAGGCATTGATGGCGCGTGTAAAGAAGAGCCCTTACACAAACCACCACAGTTAGTGCCCGGCAGACCCAATTGACCTAACAGGATGGGTAGCATGTAACCCGCACGGGTGTTGTTTTCACCAGCAGCCTGACGGTTTAGCGAGGCGGCAATTTGAATGAAAGGTGCGCGAGCTGCAGCCAGTTCGCGGGCCAATTCGACAATGAGATGAGCTTCGATACCGGTAATAGCAGCAGCCCACTCTGGCGTTTTAGCATTAACACCCGGAGTTAAGTCGCCAACTTTCACGTTATCGAGAATATATGCTTTGTAGCTCTCTTCATATCCAACGCCTTCAGGCATGGTTTTCTCGTCATAACCGACACAGTATTTATCCAGAAAGGCCTGATTAACGGTGTTAGTAGTAATCCACTCATAGGCTAAGGCTTCAAACAGCGCCGCATCGGTACCCGGACGAATTGCCAACCACTGATCTTCTTTACCTACCGCAGAGTCGGTGTAACGTGGATCAATCAAAATAGTCTTAAAGTTATGCTTTTGCTTCTGCACCAAGAAGTCATAGGCTTCGCCCGAACCACTCATGCGGATTTCGGATGGGTTGTAACCAACCATCAGCACTAAGTCTGAGTTTTGCATTTCAGACACACTACTTCCTTGCCAGCCAGGGCCTGCAGAGCCATATGTTTGTCCAGCGGCTTCATAAATTTGTGACCAGCTATAATCGCCATAAGCGTTAAGATAACCGCCCTTAAGGTTCATTAAGCGATACAGGCACTGTTTACCGGAGAAGTGATAACGTGCACCCGAGTTATAGGTGAAGTGAATCGATTCATTACCGTACTGGTCTATAGTGCCTTGCAGTTTTTCGGCGACAAGATCAAGGGCTTCATCCCAGCTAATCCGCTCAAATTGTCCGCTACCACGAGGACCAACACGCTTCATCGGGTATTTCAGACGATCAGGTGCATAAACACGTTTACGCAAAGAGCGTCCTCGTGGGCAAGCGCGCACATCATGATCGCCGTACTTATCTGTGGTGGTAAATTGAGACTCTACCCGGGTAATCACCCCATCGGTAGAAAAAACCTGTACCGGACAGTTAGATCCACAGTTAACCAAACAAGCCGACCAGTTGAGGTTTTCACCGGCAACAGGTGGCGTAGGCGGCACTACTTCAACATCTTTAGAGCTTGAGTTACAGCCTGAAACCGTTGCTACGCAACTTAGTGCGGCACTCATTTTTAAGAAACTTCTGCGTTCCATTATCTTTTCCTCATTGCAGTTATGATTAGCACTGTTTGCATTAGCGCAGCTGGTAGCTAAACGACAACATCACTTGGTGCGCGTTATAGTTATGGTTCAGGCTACCTAAGGTGGTCAGTCCTGGAACTGTATTGACATCAATTTGCGCATAATCGGTGTCGTAATAGCGCTCATACTGGTAAGCCAGCTTTAACGCCATCTCTTCGCTTAATGCGTAGTTCGCATGTAGTTTGAGACTATGGTTGAAAGAGGTGTAATCCCCCTGTGGCGTGGTAACGTCATAGGTGACCAGCGTGTTGCTGGCAGAGTTAGCAAATAAGTAGTCGCCGCCTAGGCTGAGCCTGTCTTCAAGCAGCCCGCTATAGTTGAAACCAGCCCCCAGATTAATAAACTCATCTTCGATATCGGCGAACCAATCAGGGCTTGAGAACCCCTGACTGCCAGCTTGTGCAGCGTCGATCCACTGCTGACCAGCAAAGGCATAGCCAGATAGGTGTGCATTCAGCTGCAGCCCAAGATTGATGTCATAACCGTAGTCTTCAGATTCGGTCAGACCCAGTTGAGTCTCGTTATAATCATCTTTGGCATAGCGGGCGGTCATATCCACACTGAGCCACGACGTTGGGGTGTGATTAAACATGGCTTTGAAGGCAGTGCGCTTTCTATCAGCCAGGTAATATTTGCGAAGCAAAGGATTCGTTTCTGATGACGTCAGTTCGCTAGTTTGATATTCGCTGCCTCCACGGTTATCGAGGCTGGCCTTAAACTTAAGCTTGATGTCATCCAATGCACGGACATTGAGCTTGGCCCATAGGGCGTCATCATTGGTCTGTTCACGGTCACCATAACTGCGCTCCATCTCTTTGCGGTCATAGCCAGCCTGTAAGCGATAGTCACTGCTTAGGCGGTAACTGGCATTAAGCTTGAGGCCGCGGCGTTCGGTGTCTAAAGGGATATTCTGTTTAAATGCCCCCGAGATCCCGTTAACTTCATATTGAGCGAATTCCCATACCGATCCCTTATTGTCACGCTTGCTGTAATCGACACTGCCGCCGAGTCTGAGCGTGTTGCTTAGCAGCGAAGTGACAGACAGCTTGCCGTCTAAGGTATCGACTTCTCCGTCCCAGTTTTGCAGTGGATTACCCGACATTTGAATCAAATTATCATCTTGGGTCATCTTGCCCGATGCCAAGCGACCACTCATAACGGTGCGGTTTAATTGATATTGGCCAGACAAGCTAATTTGATGGGCCTGATTGTCAGGAGCAGGTGCAAAAACGTCATACAGATAAGGAAGACTTAACGCGTCAACATCGTTTTTATACTGGCTCACGAAATAGTTCAGGTTGGTAGTCCAACTATCGCCAGACAATGACAAACCCGCGGTGAGGTTATCTGTGTTGGCATCGACTGGCAGGCCAAAATTAACTGGACGCGGAGTGACAATACTGCTGCCCTGGTAACCGGTTTTATTCTCGTGCTCATAACGCACATAAGCCTGATAAAAGTCTTGGCCATAGCTCAAACCCAAGCCAGCTTTGTTCCTCTGCAACGAGAGATCCTGAATTTGAGTATGTTCACTCGGTGTCAGTACGCCGTCTTTGTACCATAACTGACTGCGTGCATCGCCAGACTGATAACGGGTTAGCTGTTGATAATCGGCAACCAGTTTATAGTGGCCTGACTTTCCCGCTTCAAGATGAGCAAAGCCGTTATCCAAACCTAATTGATGTGCCTGAAACTTGGCTTTATAGCCTGCAGTATTTCGATAATGTAAATCGGCATCCACACTGCCATTAGCCCCGTCATTGTCGGTACCGAACGCATTACCGGAGTGAATGTCATCACTGTCAATATACGCGGCATTGACCCCGATGGTGCCGATATAACCAGCAACTTGAGGGCAACGCTTACACTGAAATACTTGTTGGTTAACGGTACTGGTATTGGCCTTGTTCACGCCAAAGTCAGCCGCCATTGCAGAGCCCGTTATCGCGCCAGATATAGCGAGAAGTGATAACGTGATGAGGTTAAATTTGAATCTCATTTGAGTTACTCCTAATTAGCGCTGCAGCTTGCTGCCGGCTGGGTGATTGGAGCCATGGATCTGGCTATGGCAATTGAGGCAACTCTTACCGCCGCCAAACGCATCACTTCCGCTTTGTTGTACAACACGGCTTGCATGACCATCATCCATATGACATTGCTGACACAGTTGTGGTGCTCTTTGAGTGAGCATGGCTTCGTTAACGCTGCCATGGGGGTTATGACAGTTGGCACAATTTTCTGTCACTGGCGCATGCTCCCATAAAACAGGACCACGTTTTTCGCCATGACAGCTATAACAAGTATCATTCACCGTGGCGTGATTCAGCGCACTTTCACTCATAGAACCGTGTGGGTTATGACAATCGATACAGGTCATTTGATCCCACTTCATCGGGTGAGATGAGCGCTTATTCATGTCAGATTTTTGCTGCGTGTGGCAAGAGGTACAGGTGTCATTAACCGTAAGCTTGTCCATAACCGGATCTTTGTCGGTGTGGATATTATGACAATCGCTGCAGGCCACCTCGTCTAAATTGTGGCTGCTGCTATGCCATGCCATCTGCTTAGGATCGTTATGGCAACCTAGGCAGACACTGTTCTGACTTTGAGCGGAAAGCTTGCTCTCTTTGCCAAAGGCGATCATCGGCTCCTTACCGCCTTTGTTATGCGCACCTAACGGGCCATGACAGGCTTCGCATTGCAGACCCGCCATAGGCGAACCCTGTTGGCTCGGGCTACCGTGCACGCTATCGAATATCGCCATGACCTTGTCATTTTTCTTATGACACATCAGGCAAGAGTCGGCACCTTTGTTAGAGTAATTACCTTGAGCAAATTTCTCCGTCAGTTGCTGTTCTAGTTGTTCACCAGTGAGTTGATTCCAGGGGGCCGCCTGAACTGAGAGAGATAAGCACGCGAAAGCGAATATCCCACAAAGTAACGTAGTGATAATACATTTGTTCATCATCTTGGCCTTACAGTTAATTATTTTATGATTTGTTAATGTTTGTGTTAATTAGTTTGCATTTAAAGTGTAATTTGAATTAACAAAAATACGAACTATTACTTTGGAGGTATTATTAGATCTGTGACTTTTAATTTAAAAATGATTCATTCGGGATCAAGATCTTTATTTAGCGCCATCAATTGCATGTGTTTTTCAATATTGAAAATCGCAAAAACAAAATCGCAATCTAATGATTTAAAAGGAATTAGCTCACAAAGACCTACTAAAAAACATGTTTTTAAATTTGTTAAATATATAAATAAGAATGATTTAAACATAATATAACTTATGAACTTACATCGCCTTTATTCATAACTATTTTTATTAACCCCACAGCCATTAATAACTATTCACAACCTCGTTAATAACTTTAAATATCTTTTCATATTAATTCATAACTTAATTGGCAAACAAACTTACAATCATTATAAATAAATGGTTTCACAACTAACGAATGCCTAATAAAAGACAAAAACAAAAAAGCGACCTTCAGGTCGCTTTTTTGTTTTACATTGATTTATATTTGCTAGGCCGTCAGAGGGAAAATATTCTGGCTGGAGTTATTAATGCCCACTTCATCTGAATACCATAAAGACTAAGAAAATGGTTACTTTTGCGTTAGCAGTAGGCGCTGGCACAGTTTGACAAAATCTGACGATGTCACAATTCCTAGTACCTTATTGTGTTCATCAACCACAGGTAAACAACCCAGTTTATTGTCGATAAAATATTGCACTACAACCGTCAGCGGCTCGTCCAAACCTAGCTTCTGCACTTGGGTATCCATAACCTCGGCAATGGGCGTAAAGCGCTCCTTTCTATCTAACGCCCCTTGGCCATATTTATTGAGCATGGTTAATACAACAGCGATCATCTTTTTATGGGTTAGCATCCCAATGAATTGCCCTGTTGTTTCCGAAATCACCGGCAAATGGCGCACATTGCGAGTTTGCATCAATTGATGAGCATCTTTAAGGCTAGCTTCATTGCTAATGCAAAAAGGATTCGGGGTCATGATATCGCGCACTTCCATGGTATTACTCCTTTTACCGATTTATGCTTAAAGACTAGCCAAATCAAAAATAAATAGCCAGCAATCATGTTAATCGCCGTAGAGGTAAACTAACGTTTAAGGGTCATACGCCCAAACACACTGGCGTCGATAAAGCCTCTGTTTTTGTCACCGTTAACCGGGGTGATCTCATGAGAACCCATAAAATGCTCCCTTACTGGGCTGCCATCATTATCGCAATAGGCAAGCATAAAACCGATCACTTTATTGGGTGCGAGCAGTAATGGCTTATCTTGCTGACCTTCCTTAAAATCATTAGGATACAGCTTAATCGCCACCTCCCAAATCACGTTGTAAGGCGCCTCGCTACTGCGCTGCCAACGACTTTTTAAATGCGACGTATACAAGTGAGCTTGTTTATCTGGGCCATAATCAGCCGCCTGATTGTCTAGGCCAATATGGTACGCAAATGCACTGTGATTAAACTGATGATCGCCGCCTGAGGCATCGCTATCAATAAACACCTCTAAGGTGTCATCATCCCAATAATTCACCGTTGGGTCGACATGGGTATCAAGCAACACATCGTCGGTAATTTCAGCATGCAGATACAAATAGTGCTCATCCCACAGCAGCTTATATTTACCGCTAAAATCACTCGCAGAATCTGGCAACACCCCATCCATTAAATACGGCATAGTCTGCCATTTAGCTTGCTGCCATGCTGCGTCGGCAATCCCATCAATCTTGATAGGCGTTGCAGTATATTCAACATCCATAGCAAACAGTGTCTGGCTACTAAACAGTAATCCCAAAGCGAGTAACGAATATTTCATAAAGCTCATTTCTAGTCGGTTTTATATAGACTCGCTTAATCTGACAGCGAAAACAATCATAAATGTGACCAGCGATTAAACGCTCTGCATCTGAAATAAATCGGCCCAACAATCTGGTCAAAACCCCGCAGGCTAGCGGGTACTTTAAAAGTTTACTCTGACACCACTCTGACACCACTTATAAAATGGCCACAAAAAAAAGCCCTAATCTTTGCAAGATCAGGGCTGATTTATTGAGTGACTACATAAACTCAGAGCCGGTATTAACGCTAAAAATTAACCTGCTTTAGCTTGAATTCGATAAGCATGTAGCAAAGGCTCTGTGTAACCAGATGGCTGAGATTTGCCTTTAAAAATCAGATCGCATGCCGCTTTAAAGGCAATGCCGTCAAAGTTAGGCGCCATATTAGTGTACAACGGATCACCGGCATTTTGAGTATCCACCACAGCGGCCATTTTTTTCAACGCCGCCATCAATTGCGCTTCACTGCATAGGTCATGTTCAAGCCAATTAGCTAAATATTGCGATGAAATTCGTAAGGTTGCTCTGTCTTCCATCAAGCCGACATTATTAATATCAGGCACTTTTGAACAACCCACACCTTGATCAATCCAGCGCACAACATACCCTAAAATACCCTGGGCATTATTTTCTAGTTCAAAAGTAATTTGCTCATTGGTGAGTGTTACCCCTTCAGCAAGTAAAGGAATGGTCAACAAACTGTCAATGCTAGCACGTGGGCGTTGTTTAATTTTTTGCTGAACGTCTGCCACATTAATTTGGTGATAATGAGTCGAATGCAGCACGGCACCATTTGGCGACGGCACCCATGCTGTATTTGCGCCCGCTTTAGGATGAGCCGATTTTTGTTCAAGCATTGCTGCCATTTCATCAGGCATTGGCCACATGCCTTTACCGATTTGAGCGCGACCTTGTAAGCCACATTCAAGCCCAATATCGACATTCCAATCTTCGTAAGCACTAATCCATTTTTGCTGTTTCATCACCGATTTAGGCACAAACGGGCCCGCGAGCATTGAGGTATGCAGCTCATCACCTGTGCGATCAAGAAAGCCAGTATTAATAAACACCACGCGCTCTTTCGCAGCCCTAATGCACTCTTTTAAATTCAGTGTCGTTCTGCGCTCTTCATCCATAATGCCGACCTTAATCGTATTACGCGGCAGCTTGAGCGCATCTTCTATCTTAGTAAACAGGTCACAGGTAAATTGCACTTCTTCAGGGCCATGCATTTTAGGTTTTACAATATTCACCGAACCTTTGCGGCTATTACTACGACCATTATTGTTACCTTTAAGGTCGTGCATCGCAGCAAGCACAGTTATCATGCCATCCAGTATCCCTTCAGGTACTTCGTTGCCATTTTTATCCAGCACAGCATCAATGGTCATCAAGTGACCCACATTACGCACAAATAACAAACTTCTGCCGGGTAAAGTGATTGTTTTTACATCTGCATTCTGGTTGGTACTCTGATTGACATTAGCTGCGGTATAGACGCGATCGTCATTGAGCTCTCTAACGATCTCTTTGCCATTTTTAGTCAGTGAAGCAGATAAATTACCTTGCATCAAACCTAACCAATTACGATAAATTTCAACCTTGTCTTCTGCATCCACTGCGGCGACAGAGTCCTCACAGTCCATAATGGTGGTAACAGCGGCTTCAACCAGTAAGTCTTTAACGCCAGCGCGATCGCTGCCACCAATAACACTGCTTGGATCTATTTGAATTTCGATATGCAGACCATTGTTAACTAACAAAATAGCACTTGGTGCATCAGCACTACCCTGGTAACCCACACATTTATCGGTTTGGGCTAAGGTTGTGGTAGAGCCGTCAGTTAATTGCACCCGTAACACACCCGCGTCGAGATAATAACGGGTCACATCGGCATGGCTGCCTTGCGCTAAGGGCGAAGCTGTATCTAAGTGTTGTTTGGCAAAAGCGATAACTTTGTTGCCTCGTACCGGGTTGTATTGTTTGGTGAGCTCCGCGCCACCCTCTTCAGATATCGCGTCAGTACCATATAGCGCATCATACAGGCTGCCCCAACGAGCATTGGCAGCGTTAAGCGCAAAGCGAGCATTTTTAACCGGCACCACAAGTTGTGGTCCCGCTTGCGCAGCAATTTCATGGTCGACATTTTCAGTGCTAATTTGAAAAGCCTCACCCTCAGGCACCAGGTAACCTATTTCAAATAGAAAAGCTTTATATTTTGCAGGGTCAAAATCTTTGGTGGGATGGTCAATATGCCATTGATCAATTTGCTGTTGTAGTTGTTGTCTTTTTTCTAACAGCTTCACATTAACGGGAGAAAATTCGCTAATAATGTCCTCAAATTTTGCCCAAAAGGTTGCTGAATCAATGCCAGTACCTGGGCAAATGTCACTGTCGACCAATTGCCACAATGCTTGCGCTATGTGTAATCCACCTACTTGAATACGTGCTGTCATTTTATATCCCTACCTTAATTTCTGTGCGTTGACTGTAAACTCAGTACTAAATCATATGCCTTAAATCATTGGCCCTAAATCATTAGCCATAAATCACTAGTCATAACTCATTAGCCATAAATAACTCGCGCAAACTCATTCCACTGTTAACAGCTTACTGTTCATACGCAGTAATACTTTACTCTATATCAAAGCTATCTTATTTATCCAATTTATACTTACTATCACCACTATTCACCAAAGATATGGCAAAATGGTGTTTTTTGGTTAATTTACAACATATACGTAACTAAAAATCACAATAACAGTAAGATTAAACATCACCTCTATTTATATCTTCTGCGGTTTTAGTGATAAGTTGTCGCATCCATTGATGCGCGGGATTATGTTGAAGCAAAGGGCTCCAAGCCATAGTCAAGGCGATGGGTTGAATAATAAAAGGCGGCGGAACAATGCTCACCCGTTCATTATTGATGTGATGACGTGCCATCTTACTTGGTATGGTTGCGATCAAATCTTGTTGCTCAGCCAACAAACAGGCGGTTTGATAATGGCGTGTAAAAACGGTGATCTGGCGTTTCACACCAATTCGCGTTAATGCTTCATCTACCCAGCCCAAACGCTGAACATCATCTGGGTTCATCCCTACCCCAACACCCATCCCTGTTTTACTCACCCACACATGCTTAGCTTTTAAATAACTGTCTAAAGAAAACTTCTTTAAAACAGGATTACCCTTACTAATCAGGCAGCTAAAATCATCACTCCACAATATTTTTTGATGAAATGATTGCGGAATACTGTCAAAACGGTTGATCACCATATCGACTCTTCCTTGTTCTACATCAGGGAAACTGACATCACTTGGGGTCATGATATCTAAAATAATGTTGGGTGCTTGAGTACGAAGCTTAGCAATGAGCGGCGGAATTAATGTCGCTTCAGCATAATCACTTGCCATAACACGGAAGACTTTATCACTTTCCAGTGGATCAAAATTGGCGCGCGGTTGTACGGCTTTTTCCAGCCCAATAATCAGCTCACTGATAATGGGTTGTAATTCATTTGCACGTTCGGTCGGCGTCATGCCCTGGCTCGTGCGAATAAGTAAGGGATCATCAAACAAGTTTCGTAAGCGTTTTAGGCCGTTACTCATTGCAGGCTGGCTGATCCCAAGCTGGTCTGCCGCTTTAGTAACATTTCTTTCACGTAGTAAAACATCTAAATAAACAAGGAGGTTCAAGTCGATACGAGATACATTCATATGGTGAATACCGAAGATAGTAAGTATAAATTAGGTTTATTTAACCAAGTCTAGCTATTATTTTCAACGTAATCAATTGCCGCTAATCTATTTGTTAAGGAATAAACACATGACTCACTACAAAAATAATATCGATGAAGCTGCCACCTTGATTAATTCGGAAGGTAGTGCATGGAATGCCATCAACCCAGAGTCTGTCGCTCGTATGCGTCTACAAAATCGTTTTAAGACTGGGTTAGACATCGCAAAGTACACTGCCAAGATCATGCGTGAAGACATGGACAACTACGACAAGGACTCATCGCAGTACACTCAGTCTTTAGGTTGCTGGCATGGTTTTATCGCCCAACAAAAAATGATTTCGATTAAAAAACACCTTTTAACCACCAAGCGTCGTTACTTATATCTTTCAGGTTGGATGGTAGCTGCACTGCGTAGTGAGTTTGGTCCATTACCTGACCAATCTATGCATGAAAAAACCTCTGTTGCTGCGTTGATTAAAGAGTTATACACCTTCCTACGTCAAGCTGATGCTCGTGAACTAGGTGGTCTTTTCCGCGAATTAGATAGTGCCAAAGAGTCAGATAAAGCCGCGATTCAACACAAAATTGAAAACTTCGAAACCCACGTTGTACCTATTATTGCCGACATTGATGCCGGTTTTGGTAACGAAGAAGCCACTTACTTGATGGCAAAACAGATGATTGAAGCCGGTGCTTGTTGTATTCAATTAGAAAACCAAGTGTCAGACGTAAAACAGTGTGGCCACCAAGACGGTAAAGTCACCGTGCCACATGTTGAATTTTTAGCAAAAATTAATGCGGTTCGTTATGCATTTTTAGAACTCGGTATCGATGACGGCGTAATTGTTGCGCGTACCGATTCATTAGGTGCAGGCTTAACTCAAAAAATTGCTGTCACTAAAGAAGCTGGCGACTTAGGCGATTTATACAATAGCTTCCTTGAAGTTGAAGCCGTTGATGCTGCAAAACTTGAAAATGGTGATGTGGTATTCCAGCAAGGTGGCAAACTGGTCAAACCGGCTCGTCTACCAAATGGCTTATTTAAGTTCCGTGCTGGTACGGGTGAAGAACGTTGTGTACTTGATTGTATTACTTCATTGCAAAATGGCGCTGATTTATTGTGGATTGAAACTGAAAAGCCTCATGTATCTCAAATCGGTGCCATGGTTAACGAAATCCGTAAAGTTGTTCCTAATGCCAAGCTTGTGTATAACAACTCGCCATCGTTTAACTGGACGCTTAACTTCCGTCAGCAAGTATTTGATGCGATGCAAAAAGCAGGACAAGACGTTTCAGCTTACGACCGCCCTCAATTAATGAGTGTTGATTACGATGGCACTGAGCTTGCTATCCAAGCTGATGAAAAAATTCGTACTTTCCAATCTGACTCGGCCCGTGAAGCAGGTATTTTCCATCACCTTATTACACTACCGACTTACCATACTGCAGCATTATCTACCGATAACTTGGCTAAAGAATACTTCGGTGACCAAGGTATGTTGGGTTATGTTGCCAATGTTCAACGTAAGGAAATCCGTCAAGGTATCGCCTGTGTTAAACATCAAAACATGGCTGGTTCAGATATGGGTGATGCACATAAAGAGTACTTCTCTGGTGACCAAGCGCTTAAAGCGTCTGGTAAAGACAACACAATGAACCAGTTCTAAGACCGCTTTTACAGTCTGATTTTATAACTGCTTTTATAAACAGATTTATAGACTGATTTTGTAAACGGCTTGTGTAGAAAGTGACTTACCCAAATAGTGACTAGCTTAAGCGATGTTTTTGAAGTGAACATGACTAACAGCGAAAACTAAACCCAAAAGGCCTGCTTAAAATAAGCAGGCCTTTTTATGTGTCACACTTAGGGTTTGCGGTGACGAAAACGTTAATACTTGAGCTCGTGTTAACATTTTTATTAATTAACCGACCTTGTTCATTGCAACAAACCACATGAAAGAATCATTTTGCTCTATCTAACCCTATTGTTGTAATCTTCATTTGGTCTTCTCCCATTTTGATTGTTTGTAACCACTTCAATCAAGGCACATCGTTGCCGTAGTGGGAGGAGACCATTACATCAGGTTAATTATTGTTTTTCTGAAGAGTTGCTATTTTTTGAGTTAGTACTCTTAGTGTCTGGCGATGAACTATTCGTATTTGTTGGGATGATTTTGTTTTTTGACTGCTCGGTGCTGTTAGAAGTTGATGCTGTACCTTTTAGATCGCTATTTTTATCTATCAATTTAGCTTTATTCTGTTCTGAGCTCACTCCTGTACTTTTTGTCATTACATCTAAATAGCTTAAATTGTTATTACATTTGTTTATCAAGTCAGTGATGTCTGTTAACTCTTTCCCTTTTACGTAGAATAAACGTTTTGCCAATTCGCCAATCTCCCTTTCCATAAAGGCTCGACCTTCGGCAGAGTAATCGTCAAATACTTCGGGCTTTTTCTTATCTAGATACTTTTTTATGACACCTTCTGTAGGAAGAGAACCAAGAATTAAAGCCAGGATTACAAAACCCTCATTTTGACTAATATATGAATTGTCTGGTTTACTTCTAGAAAGCAGTAAACCAAGTAATATCCAAGCAGCATCAGCTATTTCAAGATGGTTGTTATCCTGTTTACTATCCTTTTTCTGAAAAGAAGTGATACGCATAAGATCTTTATAGAAGTGCTCAAACAATGGCATAGCACGTAATTCCATCAAGCCTATACCAAAGTTTTTTGCACCTAGACTACTAATAATCGCTAATATATTAAAAAACACTTCGTCGTTACTGACTATATTGAACAAATCTTTTTGTGTTGCTTGGTCTTGAAAATATCGTGAGGCAAAAGCTTTATCTAAAGCTTCAGCGTTATCAGGCGGCCCTAATACAGAGCGATAAACAGAATCTGCAAAAGCCTCTTCAATCGTTTCTATCAGTATTTCAAGCTTTTCTTCAAGCGTCTTTTGAAGTTGCTCTGCTATGTCTTCAGTTTTTTTTGTTTGCTTTATTATTGACGTAAAAGCATTATTTAGCGTCAGCGTATTATTTACTCTGCTCACTTCCTTGGTATGTAGCAATACCGCGGCACAAGCTCTTTTAGTATTAGTAATAGAGCGAGTTAATTTTGAGTTTAACTCTGAAATACGGTCGACATCTTTTTTCCAAAGGTTAACGTGCTCTCGTATAGAATCATTCTCTTGAATTTTTTTTGCGACACCGGCGATACGAATAGCAACCAATGCACCGGCAAAACCTAACGCCCATCCACCAAGTGCGTCAAACAGACCGGTACTCTCTTGGGTTAAATAAGGCTGTAGGAGCGATGTGGGTAACAGTTGCCACTTTATCGTCAACCAGAAAAAAGTAAAGGTAACAGCACCAAAAAATAGTGTTAGATATATCAATTCACCAACAGGATTAAACAGCGCCCGCTTGAACATATGAAAGGTATCTTTTTTGCGAATGCTCGTCATTATATTCCACCTTTGCCTGTCGAACTTTCACTTTGATCTAGAATAGCCTCAATAGCTTGTTTTTGTTCTTCAGTTATCCCTTGCATCTTATCTTTAAGTGAATCGACCCAACGGGTTGCTTCTCTTTTTTGTTTGTGGTTAGCAATTATCTCTTTGAGTTTTTTCTCGCTTTCATTGGGATCACTTAACATCAAAGAAAATAATTTTTTATAGCTGTCTTCGGTAAATTGTAAAATGAAAGACATAATTCTCTGGACTTGGCTTTTGTGTAAAACACCATCTTGTACAGGAATATCAATAGAAATTCTCAGCTCTCCGTCATCAGGATCGAGTGACATCGATAAAAATTTGTATTCAAATTGAAACCATGCAACTGCTGAGGCAATTAAACTGTATTGGGTTTTATCTAAATCAAATTTGTACAAAAAGGGGGTCATAAAGCGCAATATCCCCTTCTCTGAATAATCCAGCACAACGATTAAGCTAGAATCACCATCACTGTCTAAGTAATGTTCTGTGCTAAAACTTAAGACAAACCGTTGTTTATCTTCTTGGGCATGGTATTTATAATCCTTATCAGCAAAATATTGTTTAAGTACATGCTCTATCGACGGCTTTTCAACTTGTTCTGTTTGAGTGTTTTCTATTGAAGGAACATCATAATTTTCAACAGCTTGGTACGCTTCACCCACAATCTTCATTAATAGAGCATCAGCTGTTTCAGTAATGTTTTCAAATTGTGGTGTAAAATCTTCAATATTGGTCTTGGTTGCATCGTAAACCACGGCAAAACCATCAGAATCAATAATAATAACCAAGCCTGACTCTTCATCATTCGTTTGAATTTTATTTTTATTTTGAACGCGTAAAAGTTTCTCAGCTAATTCAGATAGTGCATTATCGTTATATAAGTTAAAAAATAAGTGGGCTTTACTTTCATCACCAAATAAAGAAATTGACAGTGGGAGCTGTTTTTCATCAGCTTGGCGAGAGATGGTGAAGGGGGATTCTGAGGTAGCAGACCAATCATCATGTTGTTCTGCGATATGAGCTAGAAGATCAGAGTAAGCTTGTTTTAAATTCATAAGTGAATCCTTTAATAATAAAGTTATGTCATTAATGACAACAAAATGGTGTATGCCTTTGAGAAATACTACATGAATAATAAGTATTTCATTTTATTAAAAAAAATAACACTACTAATTTAAAATATATAATTATCCCCGTTATTTACAAAGTTTATCGCCGGATAGCAGGCAGGTACTGCTAAACCCCCTAGTTCGTGATAGCATCAATTATGATTAACATACATAATCAGGAGCCAAACAATTGATAACACTTCTTTTTTTTGCAAAATTCATTTCACTCAACGAAAAGAGTGACAAGATAAATCGTGAACACATTTCATCTGCTTTCCAGTGTCTTATACCTTTTTCAATAGACAATAAACACGAAATATATCAGAAACTTAACAACATCCTATTACCGATAGACACAACGGTTAAGCTGTTAACAGATAAAAACCGAAGTGATTTACGACAAGGGGTAATAAAAGAGATGAAGAAATATCCTGTTATACCTTTTTCTTCACAGGTTTCATCGCTACTTAATAAAATTAAACCCATAGCAGCAAGCGATAGCTGGATAAAGGATATCGTGTTGTTTAGTTTGCCAGATGCTCCTTCTGACTATCGAGATAAACTCAAAACGCTTGAACAACTTAAGCAAACCTTGCAGGCTGAGGTTTATGGCCAAGAGCACGTCATAGAATATTTAATTGATAGTATGGTTAAAGGTTTATGGCAACCTCAACAAAACCGACCACAAGGCTTATTCTTTTTTGCGGGGCCTCCAGCTTGTGGCAAAACCTTCTTAGCTGAGCGTTTTGCTCACCACCTCAAAGATGACTATCAATATAAAATGTTTGATATGACTCAATATACTAATAGTAACGAAAGCTTTGGTTTAGTAGGAGCAAAGAAAACTTACGATGACTCCGCCCCTGGCGATCTCACTACTTTTGTCAAAAATAACCCAAAATCCGTGATAGTGTTTGACGAATTTGAAAAAGCTCACACACAGGTATTATTAGTCTTATTACGGATGTTATCTGCCGGTTTTATTACTGACGAATACACACAAGAAGATATTGATTTTAGGCAAACGATTGTTGTGTTCACTTCTAATTTAGGCAGTGCGGTTTATAACAAGCAAGATTATCTTAGTAGTATTAAAAACAACCCTGAACAAGCGCGTGCGGCGATGATCACACAGTTGCGTAGCGAAATAAAAATTGAGCAGGGTAGAGAAGTAAAAGCTATTCCCGCTGAATTACTGTCTAGATTATCGCAAGGTAGTATTGTTTTATTTAAAACACTTGGCGTGACAGAGCTAACACAGGTAGTAAAAAAACAACTCGCGATTGACCTTAAATACTTCAATGAAAAAAGTCAGATCCAATTTCAACCGGTTAACGAAAATACCGTTAGAGTGTTATTAACAACTTTTGCGCCATTTTTTGATATTCGTGATATTAAAGCTAATATCACTGGAAAAGCACTTGATCCGATAACAGACTTTATTCGATTAAACCCACAAACAGAGTTTAACCAAGTATCTATAGTGCTCGATAATGATATCATTACCTTTTTGGAGAGTGAGACCTGCAAAGCACAAATTCAAGCGTTAAAAATTCGTCACGAAGTTTTATTCTTTGAGTCATCTTGTCATTTAACTGACAAAACCTTAACACTCACCTTTTCTAAACCTAGTCGTGAGCGATTGCTACGCATAGATGATGTTGGTGAAAGTGGGGGGGTTGTGCTGGATATGCCAGAGATCCAATTTGCTGATATTGCCGGTCATGAGACCATTAAAGCGCGACTAAAAGAAACGATTAATATCCTTCGTCATAGTGAAGAGCTCAGCCAAGCTGGCGTTTCACCGCCTAAAGGTATGGTGCTTTTTGGTCCGCCCGGTACCGGAAAAACCACATTAGTTCGCGCATTAGCAAGTGAAGCCGGCTTACCTATGGTTACTTGCTCTGGCAATGAATTGTTATCGGGTAGTTTTATAAAACTTTTATTTCAACGGGTGCGTAAATATGCACCGTGTATTTTATTTATTGACGAAATTGATGCGCTGCCCAAACGAGGTGATGCCGGCCCTAAGGCTGATGCATTGATAAATCAGCTACTTAGCGAAATTGATGGTTTTAATCAAGCCAGTGCACCAGTCTTTATTGTTGCCGCCACCAACCGATTAGAAAAACTTGATGATGCTTTATTGCGCTCAGGAAGACTCGACTTACATGTACATGTACCCTTTTTAGATAAAGATGCCCGTCGTTGGTTTATCAATAAATTTTTACGTTACGACGGCTATGACGATGATATTAACGTGGAATTAATTGTCTCGTTAACGGCCGGTTTTAGTGGTGCTGATCTAGAAAAGGTTCACCGAGAATCCGTATTACGTGCATTGAGCGAAGGGAATCGTAAAATAGATCAAAGTACTTTAGTTGAAGAAGTTAATATTCTGAAATATGGTGCTAAGCGCTCACAGGACTCTTGTGAAAAAACGCTAGCAGAAACCGCTTATCATGAAGCGGGTCATGCGG
Organism: Shewanella sp. SR44-4; assembly: GCF_014163715.1. NCBI lineage: Bacteria > Pseudomonadati > Pseudomonadota > Gammaproteobacteria > Alteromonadales > Shewanellaceae > Shewanella > Shewanella sp. SR44-4. The sequence goes on from NZ_JACJDU010000031.1 coordinate 41,868, forward strand.
TTATTTCTAAATTTTTAATGCCAGAACGAATTATTGAGCAAATTAGTGTCGTGCCACGAGAACAATCGATGGGAATGGTGGCATACAGCACAGATCAGCATATAGATTATACCAAGGAATTTTGGTTTTCTCGCACTTGTGTAGCATTAGCAGGTAGAGCAGCTCAGGTTAAGCAATTTGGTGATGAAGGGTTAGATACTGGCGCCAGTAGCGATTTAAAAAATGCCATGTGGTCGGCTTGGTCGGCTATTGCAAAATATGGTATGCATCCAGATAGCTATAATATGGACGTGACCGCATTGCAGGAGTGGGGCGGAGATACATATTTTCAAGCACACACCGAAAAACTGATTCAGCAATGGGTGAACGACGCAACCTTAAAAACATCACAATTAGTAGAGCAGTATTGGCAGCATATTGACTCTGTAGCAAAGGCTTTGCTTGATAAGGAAGTCTTGTCTGAAATTCAATTTATGGACTTGTTAGCTAAATAATTGCCATTATATAAAAAATAGCTTAACAGTTATCATTGTCGGGTGGGTTTATCGAGGCCCATTATTTAAAGCAAAAGTTAAAGCTAAAACACAAACGTAAAGCCTAGAACTCGATCAGATACCTCGGGAGTCAGGGGCTGATTACACTTTTTGACAAGCGCCAAAAATAATCTCTTCCCTGAAATCATCACTCCAACAAGCCCTATTGAATTTCTGATTCTGGCTTGTTTTAGCGGGATGTAGCTTCACTAGATTTAATGCCCAACGCCTTGAATAAGTGGGGTCAGGAATAAGTGGGGGCAGAGTCTGAGGGATCCCCACAAAAGAATGAATAAAAATAATGAGATAGGTTAAAAACTGAGGAACATTCATGGCATTTGGTGATCAAATTTACCGCCAAACAAAAATGACCACGAGTCAATGCCATGAATGCAACAGACCTTTTATCAAAATGCCTCTCACTTGTCACCCGCCCTGTTAACACAAAAGAAGCGCAAAAGATGCACAAAACTCTCCGACAAAGTCTGTTCTCTGCAATTGAAAGCTCAATGAATGGTGGATCTCTTTCTATCACTGTATTTGGCCGAAGCAGTCTGTAAACGAAGTTAGTTGCTGTAGGCCATAAATAAGTACACAGCATAAAGCAAACAAGCTGGATTCCGGCTCAAAAGCATTACCGGAATGAAGTAAATATAATCATAATCGGAATGACGAATATTTACACATGACTGGAATGACGGAAACAAAAAGCGAACCAACCTGTTCGCTTTTTTAATGCTTTAGATATTATATCTGCAGGCTCCATTTTACTTGAGGCCGTTAAAGACTCTTTGCAAGTGAATGCGTGAGCTAGCTATATATGGCGAGCTAGCTCACGCTATAGGTCGCTCCTTGGCATCTGGCCCCACTCATCAGATTTTGACCAGAAGAAGATTTTTCCGAAGTGACAAAACGCTGTGTTATACGTTTATCTTTAAGAGTGAATGGCGAGTGCGTGTTGGGTGCTAATAGCGAAGAATGGATCGCCGCCACGAGCAAATAGCAGTCAGTTAACATGACCAATATATTGATCTTTACCGGAAGACAATTCCATTATGACTACTATATTGGCCTTTTAATAAGTGGATGACTTACTAACGAATACTTTCTGCTACAACTCCGCAATCACATCTTCAGCACTTGCCACCTTGGCATAAGCAAAACTCAACGCCGACATAAACGCGGCATGAACCTGAGCGGCTGGCACCGTCATCCCGTTAAATTCTAAATCCAACGTTGCGCACGCATCATGAGCTACCGCGCATTCGTAACCAAAATCTTCCGCTGCACGGGTTACTGCATCGATGCACATGTGCGTCATAGCACCAACGATCACCAATTTTGTAATGCCCGCATCATCCAATACTTTTTTTAGATCGGTATCACGAAAACTATTGATCTGATGCTTCAATATAATCGCTTCACCAGCTTGTGCAGCAACCGACGAATGAATCTGAGCGCCATCAGAACCTGGCAAAAAGAACGGCGCTTCATCAGTCGGAAATTCATGACGCACATGCACAACCGGTAAACCTTGCTGGCGAAACGCTGCCAACAACTTCGCACCTTGCTCGGCTGCTGCTTCAGTACCGACCAACGGATTTTTAGCACCGCTATACGTTGGGAAATAATCGTTTTGAAAATCGATTAATAATAGGGCTGTCGTATTTTCAGTGTTCATAATTTTGCCTTACTTATATTTTAAAGAGATCGGTTTATTACCATGACGCTATTATTGCTAATCATCACGCAATACACTAAAGTCAAAACGAGCATAAAACAGGCAAAAACAGACAAAAACAGACAAGTTCAGGAAAGAGCGAAAAATGACAGCCAGCGAGATGAAAATACAAATAATTAACTACCCAGGCGCAATGCAAACTGCAACGCTGGGCCTGTATGAAATGTTTTTGCTCGCCAATCGCTTCGCAGAAGAGCACGCGCTCGCAGCCCGCTTCGAAGTAGAAATAACCGACGTCGCAAAATTAGCCACCAAAAAACGTAAAAACAACATCGTCATCTTGCCGCCCAACATCGTCGACGAATACTTTCTTGCGCCCGAAACCGTGCTCAGCCAATGGATATTAAAACAACATAAGCAAGGCGCAGTAATTTGCGCGGTGTGTGCAGGCACCTTCATTTTAGCGGAAACCGGATTACTCAATAACCGCCCAGCAACAACCCACTGGGGACTGGCGGCACAACTCGAAACGCTCTACTCCGAAGTCAACATAAACAGCGAAAAAATCATTATCAACGACGGCGACCTAATTACCGCGGGTGGCTTAATGTCTTGGATGGACTTAGGCCTAGAGCTGGTAGCGCAGTTTTTTAACCCCGCGATCATGCGCCAATTAGGCAAGCACTTAATTATCGACACCGCACCGCGAGAGCAGCGTTACTACCAAAGCTTCAACCCAAGATTCGATCATGGTGACGACGTAATACATAAAATTCAAACACACATACAAGCGAAGTTTCATACGCGCCTAACCGTGGCATCGCTGGCAGAAAAGAGTCATCTATCGGAACGCACTTTTGCACGCCACTTTATACAAGCAACAGGGTTTAACACGAATGAATACCTACAGCGCCTTAGAATCCAAAAAGCGTGTGAGTTATTAGAATCAACCAAGAAAACCTTTGAAGTGATTGCTTATGACGTGGGTTATGAGGACGTGAGCGCGTGTCGTAAAGCGTTTGTGAAGATAATTGGCTTAACGCCGAAGGAGTTTCGGAGGCGGTTTGTGTGAATGTTGTCCGGGCTGTGTTTCGGGTTGTTCGGCAATAAATGGGGGCTGAGTTGGACCCCATTTATCAAGGTTTAATCAAAGATCCACAAGCATGATATTAAATCAGTGGGGATCCCTCAGACTCAGCTCCCACTTCTCTTTATACGTCAGTGGTAAGAGAACTTTTCAATTGAGTATCGAATGTGCCACCTAATGCTTTACAGTCAATATCATTTGGTGAATCCCATGTCACAGCCGTGCCACGTACAACAGGTCTGATAAATTGCCATGGCCAAAAACCGAAACGATGGCCACCGTTGTAGTCAATGATTGCATCAGCACCTAAGGATTGTGCTTGTTTCACTATTATTGGCAGGACGCTATTAATATTTCCATACCCATTTTTTGCATACTTTAACTGAGTAATAACGGTGTATTTTATATCTGATGAAGGCACTCCTGATATCAGGCAGATAGGATTGCTGTGGGATGTAGATTGATTGGCAACGATACTTGTGTTCGAAGCACATGATGTCAGCAGTACCAGACCGGTTAAAAGTATTAGCTTATGCATTAATTGAAATCCTTTCATTTAATTTAATTTGAAGCGCGCTAGTCTATCTGTTTTTCGTATGAATGACATCATAGACAGAGGTCAATAAAATAAGTGGGGCAGAGTCTGAGGGAGCTCACTTATCTCAGTTAACGAATAAATGTGGAGTCTGACCTCGTTTATATTATACTTCGAGTATTCAATAGAATAGGGAAAATTCATGAATAAAATACTCGTCCTTGCAGCCTTACTTTTTTCACTACCTACATTATCATCTGAGCTGCCGATAAAGCTTTCAGGCACAATCCAAATATCAGTAAATAACGGTACGATTGATGCTAACTTTCAACTTGAAAACATTCCAAAACTAAAAAATTATCTAATTCTTCTAAATTCAGGCTTTAATATTCAATATTTACGAAATCAGGAAGACACGACTAATTATACCTTCGACAAAATTTACTCCAACGGTTTAAGCGACAGTTTTGGTTATTTTATTCCTGACAGTACAGGTGAAGGTAAGCTTTTACCGTCAACGATACAATTCAAATACACTGGAAAATTCCCCGTAATCAGTAGCATGGACAAAGCTAGTGATCGTGGTGATTGGAAAGGCAACATTGCCTTTAATGGTAAATCAATCCGTACCGATGACTTTCAAACGGCGTGGTATCCCATTTTATATGACATTGAAAAAGATAAACAATATCGAGAACTCGCTTATAAAATCGATGTAACTTGTCTAGATTGCAAATCAATTTATGTCAATGGAAATAAACCTATTTCAGGGACTCGAGCTGTATTCAAAAAAGATCAAGCATCACCACTTACCTTGTTTGCTGGCGATTTTGAATTTTCAGATAAGAATGGTAGTTATTACTTAAATTCCAGTCTTACAGAAATACAGATGAGCAAATTAGGAGAGCTAACAGCCTCTTTTGAACAATATTATCAAGATAAATTATCGATTCCATATGGTGAAAATGTTGTCTATATCCATACAACACCTACATCAAAAAAAGATTCGTGGCTTTTTGTATCATATCCTTCAATTGTAGCCATTAACCATGATAAAGGCGGTTTAAGTAGCCTATTAGATGAAAAATTTAAACCTTTCATTGCTCATGAATTAGCACATTATTATTTTGGGGATTATCGGACATTCAACTCTGAGTTAGGCGATATGTTTCATGAGTCTTTTTCTGAGTATCTTGCTTTAAAATTAACAAGACAACTCATTGATGATAAAACTTATTTTAAAAATATAAATCAAAAACTTGTTCAAGTTGAAGGTAAAACGTTTACCGCAATCAAAAATATCGACAATACAGCCGATTATGGAAATAGAAACCTATACGTATACACCTATGTACCTGTTATTTGGCTAGCAATTGAAAAAGAAATCGGTGAAGAAAAAATGTGGCAATGGCTCCATAAAATGCTAACAGTCAAAACAGAACAAACCGATTACACATTTATGATTAAAACGTTAGCCAGCGTTATAGAAAATGAGCAGCTAGATTTTATAGAGAAAACTTACCTATCACATAAAAACGCTGTTAATAACGCAAAAGCAGCACTTCAATAAATCATAATTAGGTACCATAAACTTACTTTTCCCAACAAAAAAGTTCGATTCCAGCTAAAAAACATTACCGGAAAGACAAACATAAAAAAGCGACCTTCCGGTCGCTTTTTAATTCTAAAACTTCAAATGAAGCTAACTATTCCATAATTGCGTCGCTGGCGAAGCTAGTACAAGGCGAACCGAAGGCTCTAGCGCGGAGTTGACTGGTGTCAATGAGCACTGGAGCCGAGGTTCAACGCCGTAATAGCGAGACTAAGCAGCAATTATTCGTAGTCTGATAGAGGGACGCAGCTACACATAAGATTACGATCCCCATACACATCATCAATACGATTAACCGTTGGCCAAAACTTATTCGCCTTAACCGCAGCCGTTGGGAACACGGCAATTTCACGGCTGTAAGGACGTGAATCAAACTCTGGGTCCATAATATCCGCTAGGGTGTGAGGTGCATTATGCAGTGGATTATTGTCCACTGGCCACTCGCCTGCTTCTACTTTGGTAATTTCACCGCGAATAGAAATCATCGCTTCGATGAAACGGTCTAGCTCAACCTTAGACTCAGATTCAGTTGGCTCAATCATCAACGTACCCGCTACCGGGAAGCTCATGGTTGGTGAATGGAAACCATAATCGTTTAGACGCTTAGCGATATCCATTTCAGTTACGCCAGAGGTTTCTTTTAATGGGCGTAAATCGATAATACATTCATGGGCTACACGGTCGTTACGGCCAGTAAATAATACTGGGTAATGAGGCAGTAGCTTTTTCATTATGTAGTTAGCGTTTAATAGCGCTGTTTGGGTTGATTGCTTAACCCCTTTAGTGCCCAACAACTTAATGTACATCCAGCTGATTGGCAAAATGCTGGCGCTACCATAAGGTGCGGCCGATACGGCGCCATTATGGTCGCTTTCGCGGCCTGGCTTAATCACTGTATGGCCTGCTACAAATGGCGCAAGGTGTGATTTAACACCAATTGGGCCCATACCAGGACCACCGCCGCCGTGCGGGATAGCAAAGGTTTTGTGTAAGTTAAGGTGCGATACGTCTGCGCCGATAAAGCCTGGTGATGTTAAACCAACCTGTGCGTTCATGTTCGCGCCGTCTAAGTACACTTGACCGCCATATTGATGGACGATTTCGCATACTTCGCGGATTGATTCTTCGTACACACCGTGAGTCGATGGGTACGTGATCATGATGCATGAAAGGCTGTCGGCAAGTTCTGCTGCTTTAGTGCGTAAGTCTTCTAAATCAACGTTTCCTTGCTTGTCGCACGCAGTAACCACTACCTTCATACCGGCAAGTTGTGCCGATGCTGGGTTAGTGCCGTGAGCTGATTGTGGGATTAAGCAAATGTTACGGTGCGCGTCGCCGCGAGACTCGTGGTATTTCTTAATCGCTAATAAGCCAGCGTACTCGCCTTGCGCACCTGAGTTTGGTTGAATACACACAGAATCGTAACCGGTGATTTTAACTAAAAACTCAGACAGTTCGTTAATTAACTGGGTGTAACCTTGTGCCTGATCTAGCGGGCAGAATGGGTGCATGTTAGCAAATTCTGGCCAGCTTACTGGTAGCATTTCCACTGCTGCGTTGAGTTTCATGGTGCATGAACCTAACGAGATCATTGAGTGGTTTAAGGCTAAATCTTTGTTTTCGAGACGCTTGATGTAACGCATCATCTCGGTTTCGCTTTGGTAGCGATTAAACGTTGGATGAGTTAATACCGCATCTTGACGTACTAGCGCTTCTGGAATTGACTGGCTGCCATTAGCAACGATGTCGGCATCAAGTGCTGCAACATCTAAACCGTGGCCTGCGCCTAGGATAACGTCAAACAAGTCTGCGATGTCTGTACGGATAGTGGTTTCATCTAAGCTGATACCAAACACGCCGTCTGCATCTATACGTAAGTTCACTTGCGCAGCTATGGCGCGGGCATTAATGGCGGCAACGTCGGCACCTTTAACACTGATGGTGTCGAACCAAGTGGTGTTAGCTAAGGTTAAGCCTTTTGCTGTTAAGCCTGCCGCTAAAATGTCGGCTAAACGGTTAATGCGTGATGCGATGGTTTTTAAGCCTTGTGGGCCGTGGAATACCGCATAAAACGACGCCATGTTGGCTAATAAAATTTGCGCGGTACAAATGTTTGAGTTGGCTTTTTCGCGGCGAATATGTTGCTCGCGCGTTTGCATGGCCATACGTAATGCGCTGTTGCCGCGGGTGTCTTTTGACACACCAATAATACGGCCTGGCATTGAACGTTTGTGTTCGTCACGGGCAACAAAGAATGCTGCGTGTGGTCCGCCGTATCCCATTGGTACGCCAAAACGTTGCGCGCTACCAAATACGACATCTGCGCCCATGGCGCCCGGTGATTTAAGTAACATTAACGACATGATGTCGGCTGCTACTGTAACAATAACTTTGTTGTCACGGAGCGTGGCAAATAGCTCAGTGTAATCGGTAATTTGGCCAATACGGTTGGTGTACTGGAACAAGGCACCAAATAACTCGTAATTTACCGCTTCACTTGCTGGGCCAACGACTACTTCAAAACCAAAACATTCAGCGCGGGTTTTAACGACGTCTAATGTTTGTGGGAATACGTCGTCGGCAACAAAGAAGATGTTGGCTTTTTTAGCTTTAGACACGCGCTTGGCAAGTGCCATGGCTTCTGCCGCTGCGGTCGCTTCGTCCAGCAATGAGGCTGATGCAAGGTCAAGACCGGTTAGGTCCATTGACACTTGTTGGAAGTTTAAGATTGCTTCTAAACGGCCCTGGGCGATTTCTGGCTGATATGGAGTATAAGCAGTGTACCAACCTGGATTTTCGAACACGTTACGCAAAATAACATTTGGCACTTGCACGCCGTAGTAACCCATACCGATATAGCTTTTAAATACTTTGTTTTTGTCTGCTATGTTGCGGATATAGGCGATACCTTCGGCTTCGCCACACGAGTCACCGATGGTGAGGTCTTGTGGTAAACGGATTTTGCCAGGAACGGTTTGCGCGGTTAAGTCTTCTAACGACTCTGCACCAATGAAGTTGAGCATTTCTTGTTGCTGCTCAGCACTTGGGCCAATGTGGCGTGTTAAAAATAACTCGTGTTGTTCTAGTTGTGTCAGGGTTTGCTTGGTCATGTTAAACCTTGTTCCAAATCGACCAGTTATGGCGGTAGGGCACAGAACTGGATTAGGGTGAAAATGGGTAATACGTGAATAACCTGTTTAGGGTTTATTATGTTGCGCGCTCGTCATTGTTTTTAGCTGCACATAACAAAGAAGCTCCCGAGGGAGCTTCCTGCGTCATTGGCGCTTATTCTTGGTCAATCACTTCTTGGTAACCGTCTGCATCTAATAATGCATCAACTTCTGATTCATCAGAAGGCATAACACGGAAGAACCAACCGTCACCAAATGCGTCGCTGTTAACACGCTCTGGCGAATCTTCTAAAGATTCGTTTACGGCAATCACTTCACCAGAAATAGGTGCATAGATGTCTGATGCCGCTTTAACTGATTCAGCCACTGCGCAGTCTTCACCGGCTGTGACTGTGTCGCCAACTTCTGGCAATTCTACGAATACCATGTCGCCTAATAGCTCTTGAGCATGCTCAGTGATACCTACTGTGTAGCTACCGTCTGATTCTTTACGGATCCATTCGTGTGAAGATGCATATTTCAAGTCTGCTGGAATAGTGCTCATTATCGTTGTTCCTTAATCTGATGTTCTAATACTTAACAAATAAATTCTTTTTAGGTAAAGCACAACTCATTTTATTGAGTCGTTAGAAAGCTTGCTTACCGTTACGTACAAAACTTGGAGCGATGACTTTTACGTTAACACGCTTTTTACGCATTTCAACTTCAGCTACAGCACCAATACCATTAGGCACACGGGCCATGGCAATAGAATAGCCTAATGTTGGCGAAAACGAACCGCTAGTGATCACACCTTGATGCTCAACACCGTTTGCGTCGGTAAAAAATACTGCCATATCGTGGCGTAATACGCCCTTTTCTTCCATGACTAAGCCGACTAATTTGTCTGTGCCAGCCACTTTAATGGCGGTAAGTGCATCACGGCCAATAAAGTCACGTTCGCTTGGCTCCCACGCAACTGTCCAGCCCATGTTAGCGGCTAATGGATTAATTGACTCGTCCATGTCTTGACCGTATAGGTTCATGCCCGCTTCTAAGCGTAATGTGTCACGTGCACCTAAACCACATGGCTTAACGCCTGCATCTAGTAGTGCTTGCCATAAGGCTTCGGCTTCGGCTTCTGGAACAATAATTTCGTAGCCAGCTTCGCCGGTGTAACCGGTTGTAGCAATAAATAAGCTGGCTGATTGCACACCAAAGAATGGCTTCATGCCTTCAACGGCAGCATTTTGCTCGGTGCTAAATACTGTAGCCGCTTTGGCTTTAGCATTAGGACCTTGCACGGCAATCATCGCAAGCTCTGGACGTTCAGTCACAACAACATCAAATGCTGCGGCTTGTTTGTTGATCCAGGCGAGGTCTTTGTCGCGAGTAGCGGAGTTAACCACCACGCGGTAATGGGTGTCGGTTAAGTAGTAGGTAATAAGGTCGTCGATGATGCCAGCGTTTTCGTCTAGCATTCCGCCGTAAAGGGCTTTACCAGGTACGGTAAGTTTGGCGACATCGTTAGCAAGTAACTTACGTAAGAAGGCACAAGCATCGCTGCCGGTAACGTCAACTACGGTCATGTGCGACACGTCGAACATGCCTGCGTCTTGACGTACTGCGTGATGTTCTTCGATTTGAGAGCCGTAGTTAATCGGCATTTCCCAACCGTGGAAATCAACCATTTTGGCTTTAGATTCTAAATGCTTGTTAAAAAGTACAGTCTTGCTAGCCATTATTATCCCTTTTTTGGGCCTTTAATTAGGTCTTAATCTAATGTAGGTATTTGATAAAATGTGAACAAAATTATACTCCGCAGACCTAATTTGTATACAAAAAATTTTTCTAATCCGAGTCCGGTCGCATTAGTTTAGCTAATCTATTGTTGTAATTTTTTTACATAATCTTTTACAATAAAAACGCCGATTTAGCTGTGTAGACTGATATTAAACAAGTTTCTACATTAGCTATTATGAAATTGGCTCACGACAAAGTTTAGGTAATGTCATTTTGTTACCCATAGCCTGTTTGATGAACACTGTTTTCAGCCCAGCGACATTATCAACTAGGGTTAGGCCTATGTCGCGCATGGCTTTTTTAAGCGGATTGCTGCCGGCAAACAGTCTTTTAAAGCCTTCCATGGTGGCAATCATCTCCATAGCCTCTGCTTTACGCCAACGTTCAAGGGCTCGTAAGTGGCTATATTCGCCTAAATCTTTGCCTTGCTCATGCAGTTCGGTAAAGGTTTCGATGATACTGGCGGCGTCTAAAAAGCCTAAGTTAACCCCTTGGCCAGCTAACGGATGAATAGTGTGAGCTGCATCACCTGCCAGTACTAATCGATGGCGGGCAAAGTGGCGCGCATAGCGCATACGTAGCGGAAATGATTGACGCTCGCTGATCACCTGGCACATGCCTAAACGGCCATCTAGCGCGGCAGTTAACGCTTTGCCAAATTCTATATCGTCTAATGCTAACAATTGTTCGGCTTGGTCGGGCGGTACCGACCAGACGATGGAACATAAATTGTCGTCATACAATGGCAACATGGCTAATGGACCACCGGGTAAAAAGGCTTGTCTGGCGGTGGCGTCGTGAGCGAGTTCGGTGCGCACGGTCGCGACAATAGCATGGTGGCCGTAGTCCCAAAATGTTAGCGGAATACTGCATTGTTGGCGCACCCAAGAGTTGGCTCCGTCGGCGGCAACCACTACGGCGGCACTGACATTGTCGCCATTGGCTAGGGTTAGCCAAGCTTCGCGCTCGCCAAAGGCTACGCGCTCAAGACGTTGGTTTTCAATATAGGTAATGTTGCTTATTTCGCTGGCACGTTTGGCAAGGGCATAACTGATGGCATCGTTTTCTATGATCGAGCCTAAATAGGCTTCGCTGATGCTGTGAGCGTCGAACTCAATTTTGCCTAGGCCGTCTTTGTCCCACACCGACATTTTTTGGTAAGGGCTAACACGACTGTCGTCGAGGTATTGCCACGCGCCGAGGTTTTCAAGTAATTGCTGACTGGCTTTGTTAATCGCACTAACGCGTAATTTAGGATCGCCACTGACCGCTTGGGTTGTGCCAGCATCGATAACCACCACATTAAGGTCGGCATTGGCTAAACCGATTGCGGTTGCAAGCCCAACCATACCACCGCCGACGATGGCAACATCATAAGTTTTAGTTGAAAACATGGTCAATCCTTACCTTAAAATGAGTTAACGCCAGCCCATGGCGGTTTGCACTACGGGGCGTTTTAACGGCGGTAGCCAAGACAATAAACGCAAACCGATATTGCGTCCGGCAACTAACGGCCAATATTGATTGGAAAAGCCACGCACTAAAAATTCGATGTTGTTGAGTGTGCTGTCGCGATCGGCTTGGCGAGCGGCTAAATATTGATGCACGATAGCGCTGCTGCCGAGGTCGACTTCGGTTGCGGTGTTGCTGCTAAAGGCGTGTTCAAGCACCTTGAGTAGCCCGACTACATCACGTAAACCTAGGTTAAAGCCTTGTCCAGCGATAGGGTGTAGCGTTTGCGCGGCGTTACCGATAAATATACAACGATGGTAAATCGGCCTTGGCATGTACGATAACGAGAGTGGATAACTGACCCGCTGCCCCACATCGATAAAGCGGCCGACACGATGGCCAAATGCTTGTTGCAATTCCACTAAAAACTCAGCTTTATCTGCATTTTTTAATGCATCAGCTTTGGCTGGCGGTAATGCCCATACCAGTGAATATCGCGCTTGAGTGGAAGGTGTTGATGGCACTGACGTCATCGGTAACAGTGCTAATGGGCCGGTTTGGGTAAAGCGCTCATAAGCCCAGTGTTGATGCGGTTGGTCGGTAATGACATTGGCAACGACCGCCGTTTGATCAAAATTAACTTGCTCAGTAGGCTGCTGTAAATGTTGACGCACAACCGAGTTAGCGCCATCTGCGGCCACCAGCAACTGACAATGCAGCTGAGTGCCATTATCTAATGTTAATAAGTGACCGTCTGTTTGGGCTTGTAAATCAGTGACTTTGGCAGGACAAAACACGCTGACAGATGATTTAGCCAGTTCGTCGAATAACACGTTACCCACTCGAGCTAATTCAACCACCTGCCCTAATGCATCTAAGCCTAATGGTTTAGCGTTGAGTTCGGTCATGCCAAAGTGGCCGCGATCAGACACATGAATATTTTCGATCGCGGTGCCAAGATGCTGCAACTTAGGCCAAATGCCTAAACGAGTCAGTTCGAAAATAGAACCGTGCGCAATGGCGATAGAGCGGGCATCAAAACCGGGGTGATTGTTGTTGGCAACATGGGCTTCGATGAGTGCAATACGCAGCGGGCGCGCTAAAGTGGCAGATGATAACGTAGCAGATAGTGTGGCAGATAACTTAGCTAACCCTAGGGCTAACGTGGCACCTGCCATGGCGCCACCCACTATGGCAATATCAACGACGAGTGGCTCGGTAGAAGTGTGTGCTGTGGTCATACGCTGCGTTGCTGCCTATACCAAAATGTTAGTGAAAAGTAGAATGCTCATCGGTGTCATTCAAAGGCATGTCTAAGCCAAACTCTGAATAACATAAAATAGCTGACATTCTGACAAACTCTTGCAGTTCTTCGTAGGCAACTTCTGATTCTTCGTCATCACCGACATCAAATTCTACTTGAGCGATATCGGCAAGGTCTTTAATTACCTCACGCACATCGGTTGACGCTTTGTTTAGCTCTGGTTGAATAATGGCAATGCCCGTTAAAAAACTTTGGGTCCATAAGGCTAACGCTTCAACGCGATCGCTCAGCGGCGCTTCTTCTTCTGGTAATAAAAGAGTAAAGCCAAATTCGAAATCGACTAAGCGGGTCACGGTGTCTTGATACAAATCGCTGATCAGCTGTTGTAAGTTTGGTTCTAGCGGTTGACCGTCGTTCATTAACTCAACTAACGGCTTGAGCCAGGCTAAATTTTCTTGCTTTACACCACCACAAATAATCCCAACAAGCGCCCCGTGCACTTCTACTGGATGCTGGCCGACTTCAGCGTAATCTAAGGCCTGTTTTAGTTTTTCGATACATAATGAAGGTGGGATTGCCATGGTAAATTCCTAAAAGCGCTATATCTGCTTCAATGCTAGCAGAGTTACTATGATGCTCCAAATGCTAGTGTGTATTGTGCCCAAATAATGCCTAGACTGAAGCGGATTTGTTCACACAAACAGCAAATAGTTAAAAAGGGATGCTGTTGCCTTGCTCTTTTAAATTCAGCCCTATATAGTTCGCGAACTGACTAAGGATCTGAGGCAACATTATGAGTAACAGTGCTGTTGACATTACCCTATTAGGGCGCACCTACTCTATCGCATGTCCAAAAGGACGCGAAGATGCATTGCGGACTGTTGCCAGAGAAGTTGAAAACCAACTGACAACCTTAAAGTCGCGTACTAATAATTTAAGCCGTGAAGAGTTAGCCATTATGGCGGCGCTGAACATTGGCAATGAATTGTATGAAGAAAAACAAAAAAACAAACAATATATGGCGCAAATGGATGAGCGTATTTCTTTGTTACAGTCAACGTTGGAAACATCGTTGGTTGAACGAAGCCGCTAGGAAGGCTAAACTAAGATTTCAGAACTAAGCATTGCTTAATTCTACCCTGTTTTGCTCCCTGGGATATTTGCTCGTTGGTTAAGTCCCTGTGCCGATAATTACAAACCCAGGGTGAATGCTTTCGTTAACATTGTGCATGCTCGGATTATACCGAGAAGCCTTAGGAGATGAACATTTACCCGCCTTGAACCTACGGTTCAAGGGCTGCGCCGGCAGCGGTATTTTGGGGAGCATTCTAATTTTATGTCAATCACACGCTTTATGGCTAACAAGGACAATCGTCCTGTTACGTCAACCTCTTCGGCACGCATCAGCTATTTTGCCACGCCAACCGAACTCGAAGACCCCGTATTTGAAAGTGTCGACATGAGTCGCGATAATATTCGTCGCCATGTAAGACAAGAACGTAATAGCCTCAGCGCTGAAGAACAAAATCAATTAGCCTTAATTGCCAGCCGTCATATGTTAGCTGAAATTCAGGCGCAGTCGGCTCAGCATGTTGCCTTGTATGTCACTCACGATGGTGAACTTGCTACTCAAAAACTGATTGAAGCGTTATGGGATGTCGACATTAATCTCTATTTGCCGCGTATTCATCCGTTTAGTAAGGGCAATTTGTTGTTTGTGCGCTACGATCGCGACTCGGTGATGGTTAACAACCAATATGGTATCAGCGAGCCACAGCTCAATGTGCAGCATGTCATTACCGTTGATAAGCTCGATATGATCATTACTCCGCTAGTCGCCTTTGATGAACACGGCAATCGCATGGGCATGGGCGGCGGATATTATGACCGCACCTTGGCACAAGTGGTCGATAACAAGCCGTTAGCCGTAGGCTTTGCCCACGACTGTCAGCAAGTCAGCCAAGTGCCTACTGATTTTTGGGATATCCCTTTGCCCGTGATTATTACCCCAACGAGAAAATTGGCTATTTAAAATAGCTTAATACTATTAAGGTCGTGGCGCTTCGCCCACACCAGACCAAGAAGGGGAAAACGGCTTCCCCCTCTTGGATCACCCCGGCAGCTCCGGCAAAGTGTTCGTCCTCATAGCATAATAAAAATCACCTAACGACTCAGATGGTACATCTGATGTGAATGGACTGACGAATGTCGTGATGACATGGATGTCAAAAAACGACCATGTACCCCCGAGCCTGTTACATATCTGCAAGACAGGAGTCTACATGCCTTGAAACACAGGGATGTGTGATAAAGGCCATGATGTCACTACGGCATTTTCATCACGCTATTTCGGACACTTTGGACGGAGACACGTTGATACTGCTGATTCCTCTTACATACCAACTAGACTTTGTAGAAGGTCAAAATCAAACATAACAGAATGGAAAAAGCCCCATCAATAAACGCTATTGATGGGGCTTTTTAGTTAACTGATTAGACTAAAAATGGACTTACACAATTGCTTTCTCTAATGCTTGGCTGACATCGGCAATGATGTCGTCGATGTGCTCAATTCCCACCGATATGCGTACTAGATCTTCTGATACACCGGCTTTGGCTAATTCGGCACTGTCTAACTGGCGATGGGTGGTACTGGCGGGATGACAAGCTAACGATTTAGCGTCACCAATATTGACCAAACGTAGCACCATTTGCAGCGCATCAATAAACTTACCACCAGCTACTTTACCCGCTTCTGCATTAGCAGCTTTAATGCCAAAACTAATAATACCAGAGGCTTTACCACCAGTGATTTTTTGACAAGTTGCATGGTGTGGGCTGTCTGGTAGTGCTGCGTAATTAACCCAGCTAATACTAGGGTGTTGCTGGAGATATTCGGCTAGCGTAAGCGCATTACTGCAGTGACGTTCCATGCGTAAACTTAAGGTTTCTAAGCCTTGTAGTAATAAGAATGAACTGTGCGGTGATAACGCTGCACCAGTATTACGCAGTGGTACTACTCGGCAACGGCCAATATAAGCGGCTGGACCAAAGGCGTCGGTATACACCACGCCGTGATAAGACGGATCTGGCTGATTAAGTATCGCAAAACGTTTTTTGTTGGCGACCCAGTCAAATTTACCCGAGTCAATAATCACCCCGCCAATGGTTGTGCCGTGGCCGCCAATGTATTTAGTGAGCGAATGGATAACAATGTCGGCACCATGATCAAATGCGCGGCACAATACTGGCGTCGCTACAGTGTTATCGACAATTAATGGTACCCCATGTTTGTGAGCAATATCAGCTAACCGCTGTAAGTCGACAATATTACCGGCCGGGTTACCAATTGATTCGCAAAATAGGGCTTTGGTGTTGTCGTCAATTAACGCGTCGAGGCCATCAAAGTCATCAAACGCCGACATACGGACTTCAACGCCCTGGCGTGGCAGCGTATGGGCAAATAAGTTATACGTGCCGCCGTACAACTGGCTGGTACTGACAATATTGTCGCCCACTTGGGTTAACGCTTGGATAGCATAAGTAATGGCGGCCATGCCTGATGCCACTGCAAGCGCACCGATGCCGCCTTCAATGGCGGCTAAGCGTTGCTCTAACACACTAGTAGTAGGATTCATTATGCGGGTGTATATATTGCCAGCCACTTTTAAATCGAACAGGTCCGCACCGTGCTGGGTATCATCGAAGGTATATGAGGTGGTTTGGTATATCGGCACCGCGGCGGCTTTGGTGGTAGCTTCAGACTCGTAGCCATAATGTAACGCCAATGATTCCAGCTTCATGTTTTCTGCAGACATAGTGACTTCCTTTCGATAATAGCGAGTGTGGATACTGATTAATATCCACACTACCAATTAGCCATCTAGAAGTCTATAACAAATTGACGTCAACATTGCAGCGCACATTAGCGCTTGGCGTTTTATGGATTATTTTAAATGCCTGCCGCCATCAACAGCATAGCTGCGGCCGGTAACATAATGGCTGGCCTGCAAATAATCGACTAAGGAAATGATTTCTGCATTACCGGCTTCTTTAGGCAATATGGCTTTAGCCAATGCTTTGACTTTATAGGCATCATCGTCATCTTGGTTAAATAAAATCATCGCGGGAGCAATGGCGTTTACTTTAACATGCGGTGCTAACAAGCTAGCAAATGACAGTGTCATGTTATGCAGTGCTGCTTTACTGGCGGCATAGGCGATGTGCTTTTTACTGCCCTTTTCGGCGACGTAATCTGTCATGTGAATAATGTTGCTGGCACCAATGCTGTCGTCATTAGTTTTAGCTGCGCTAATCAGTAATGGCGCTAAGGCAAGATTGATTTGATACGGCGCTGATACGTGAATTTGCATCATTCGCGTCATAGTGTCTGCCGGGCTTAAGCCGTTGTTGTCGGGTAACCAGTCTGACGCATTATGAATAATGGTATCGAGGCGATCATGATGCTCATTGATGTGAGTAATTAATCCATCAATAGATGCCGCATCGGTTAAGTCGCATGAATGTAAACTCGCGCCCAACTTACCGAGCTGTTCAATGCTGTCATAATGAGTACGATAAGTGCCAATGACATGATGACCTTGTGCCAAATAATATTTGGCCAGTGCATAACCTATGCGTTTACCTACGCCAGTGATCAGTATTGTACGTTCCATAATGCTCTCTTAATTTTAGCTCTGATACATTGAGCCTTTATCATAATTAAATTAGATGGTTATCTAAGAATAAACCATCCTAGCGCGTAATAATGACAATCGATAGTGTAATGGGTGATAAAAAAATGACTTCATTATGTGAAGTCATTTTTTAAAAGGCATGCTGTGGCGCAAGCGATTCCGAGTTCAGGCTGGTTATGTCTAAACATTATGCTAGCTGGTTATGTCTAAACGTTATGCTAGCTGGTTATATGTCTAAACGTTACGCTAAAAGCTATGCTAGAAACTCTGCTCGGCTAGCGGGATTGGCCTTAAAGCAACCACCAAGTGCAGTGGTTTGCGTGCTTGATGAGGGATCCATAATGCCACGAGATTTTACGCAGTAGTGGGTAGCGTTAATGCTCACAGCGACATCATCGGTCGCCAATAACGTTTGCAGCGCCACTAGAATCTGCTGAGTTAAGCGCTCTTGTACTTGTGGGCGCTGGGCAAAAAATCGCACGATGCGGTTAATTTTCGATAAGCCGATAATGTTATCTTTAGGAATATAAGCCACTTTGGCGAAACCATCGATGGTAATAAAGTGATGTTCGCAAGTACTCACCACACTGATATTGCTAATTTTTACCATTTCTTCTACACCCATCTTATTATCGATTTGAGTGATTTTTGGGAAATTAGCATAATCGAGGCCCGAGAAAATCTCATTAACGTACATTTTGGCAATGCGGTGCGGTGTTTCAGCTAAGCTGTCGTCGGTTAAATCCAGCCCTAAGGTTGACACAACTTCGGTCATTAAGCCTTTAATACGCTGATATTTTTGCTCGCTGGTCATATCATTTGGCACTAATGGCGTTTCAAGGCCATGAGCAACCAATGCTTGTTGTACTTTTAATGCTTCTGCAGACAACTCTGCGCGCGTTATGTCATTAATGGTCGTCATAATAACATCCTTAAATAGTGGTTAGGCTTGATACTCTAAAGATAACGATACTGAATCGGCGAAGCGCAGTGCATGGGGCTTATCAATAGTGACTCTGGCCAGGGTAACAGTTGGGTGCTCCCGACAAATATCTAATACGTCGGCAACCAATTTTTCCAGTAATAAAAAACGGCCTTCTTCTACATGCTGGATCACTTTTTTGGTGATCACTTTGTAGTTTAGCGCATCAGCAACGTCGTCGGTTTGAAACGATCGATCGGCTGGATAATGGATCTCGATATTGATCACCACGTCTTGCTGCTTTTCGCGTTCGTCTTGGTTAAATCCAATAAACGTCCGTAAGCGTAAATTGGTGACCTTAATAATGGCTTGGCTTAATGGCATTATTGAGCCCTTGTGAATTGTTTTGGATATATACGCCGAAGTGAAATAGAAAGATCATAAACCTCGGTAATTTGTGTGTAATCTCGATCATGGAAACAAATGTAATCTGGCTTGATGTTTGAGGCGTACAATAGTCAGTATAGGTGTTCAAGCAAGCAATAACATAAATGAGGTAAATGATGGAACTGACTATTTTTTACGATGGCACTTGCCCGCTGTGCCTCAATGAAATGAAGCAATTAAAGCGATATGACCGTTTAAACCGCATCGGCCTTGAAGACATTAACGCCGATGATATTAATCTGCGTTTCCCTGATTTAGATGTATTAAAAGCCAATACCGTGCTTCATGGGTTACAAGCTGATGGCAGCTGGCTATATGGTTTAGATGTAACAGCCAAAGCATGGGGCTTAACTGGTAAGCATGGTTGGATAAAATTATTACGGTTACCGCTGATTAAACCTGTTGCTGACCTTGCGTATTTGGCCTTTGCCCGTAATCGCTACCGTATATCTTATTTGCTTACAGGTCAAAAACGCTGTGATAACGGTAACTGTAAAATAAAATAAAGTAAGGGTAAACAGCATGAGCGATTCAACGACAACAGAAACCATTATTGTGATTGGCGCTTCATCGCTTATAGCACAAGCTTTTATTAGCCAAGCCATCGCGGAAAAAGAGCCAGATTTAGCGTTAACCATTATCTCCGTGAGCCGTCAATCTTCACTGACACTGCCTGTAATGACACGGCCTGCCCTGGCCAATAATGTCACTCACCATCATATTAGCTGCGATTATCAACAAGCCTCAATTTCTCGTTGTATTGCAGACATGTCATCGATGGTTGGCACCATTAAAAAAATCATCATCTGTAATGGTATTTTGCACTCTAAAACGACTAATGAACGCACAGATAATGAAACCACAGACAAAACTCATTTAATGCCTGAAAAACGCATTGAAGACATTAACAGTGATGCCTTACAGCAACTGTTTTACGCTAACAGTATTGTGCCGATGTTGTGGTTAAGCGCCTTAACCGAGTTACTGCTACAGCAACCTCATAAGATAGACAGCCCAAAGTGTGTGATCAGTTTATTGAGTGCCCGAGTTGGCAGTATTTCAGATAACCGTTTAGGCGGCTGGTATGGCTATCGCGCTTCAAAAGCCGCGTTAAACATGCTGATTAAAACCACTGCAGTGGAATATGCAAGGCGGCTTAAACGAGTCAAACTCATCGCGTTTCATCCTGGCACTACTGACACACCATTATCAAAACCTTTTCAGGCTAATGTGCCTGCAGGCAAGCTTTTTACCCCAGAATTTGTTGCCAGCCAGCTGTTTAACATCATGGCCAATATTGAGCCCAACGGCCAAGCCAGTTACTTAGATTGGCAAGGCAAAGAGATTAGTTGGTAATGTTCTAGATACTGAATACTGAATGCTAGATGCTAGATGCTAGATGCTAGATGCTAGATGCTAGATGCT
>NZ_JACJDU010000032.1:0-61035 GCF_014163715.1 Shewanella sp. SR44-4
CATTACTGTTATCAGAATGCTTTAGTATTTATATTATATGGATTATTTTTTCTGTAAATAAGAACCTATCTATTCCTAATGCTTTTTTCAAAAAAATGTTAGATTATTCATTGCCATTAATACCAGCAAGTATGTGTTGGTGGTTATTAAGCGGTGGTATTATATATATGGTTTCGCTTTTATATGGTGATAAAGCGACAGCTCAGTTTAATCTAAGTTATAAAATTCCTTCTTTTGTTATTGTTCTATCAAGCTTAATTTCTGCAGTATGGCAATCTGAGTTTTTAATTAGATTTAATAATAAAACGTTAGACTCAGGTTTTATAAAATCGAGATGTAATCTTTTTATAATGATATCTGCTTTTCTATGTTTAGGTTTTTTTGCATTCTCAAATACTATTATATACTTTTTTTACAATGAGTATTTTATGGGGTTTTCAATATCTATCCTAATTAGCATTATAACTGTTTTATATGCAGTAAATGCATTCATTGGCATGCAATATATTATTTCATGTAATACAAAACGTGATTTTGTAATATTGTCCATCGGCTCTGTAATTACGATGTTTTCAGGTTATTTATTTGGGTTTTATCTAGGAATACAAGGTTTATTATTCGGGTATATCATTGGGTTGGGTTTTATTCTTTTTGTTAGAATGAGAGATTTTTTAAATTGGCAGAATTCATTTTCTTGTAATGAATAATAAATTGTAGAAAGTTGATTAGGTTTTTAATGATAAATGATAAAAGCAAATCTTATAACCTTATAAGTTCAATCTTATTAATAGTTTTCTGCTATATTTTATTTGAAAATTATTTTGTAGTTTCAATGAAAACAAATGGCCTCGATAAGCTATATTATTCATTCTCACTATTCAAACTTGTCTTCTTATACGGTACTTTTTTGATATTATTACTCTCCGGTATTTTGAAAGCCAGTTTTGAGATAAGAACAAAAACATTCTTTGTTATTTTATACATAGGAATCTTAATTTATATAGGGTACTTTGTAAAAGGTAATGGAACCATGGTAATGTTAAGTATTCAGAATATGTACTTCTGGATATTCTTATTATCGTTGTTATATGTGCTACCAGGTAAACCTCATACTCAGTTCTTTAAAACTTTAATGCCAGTAATGGTAGTTTGCTTGTTGATCCATTTTATATATTCATTGTGGATACAAACTTTATTTAATGGTGATTATAATTTATTTTATTTCTACGAACTATATTCAAATCTTGAGATGTTTGGTTCGTGGAATCATCTTAAAGATGGTGATGTAAGAGCATATGGTTTCTTTGGTAGCTCAACTGGGTTATCACAAGTTTTGTTAATACCAATATGTTATTTAATTGCTTGTTGTATGTTGAAGAAAAAATCAAAAATATTGTATTTTCTATTTTTTATAATATTCATATATTTTCTTTTCATTACAAGAATTAGAAACCCAGCTCTTTCATTATGCTTTGTTGTACTTTTATTAAGTCTTTTAAAACTTTTAAAAATAAGCAGTTTTAGATCAATAATTGTTGTTTTTGTATTCCTTTTTGTTTTTAGTTTTGCTATTGCTCCCTTAAGTGATTTATTGGGTATTGGCGATCTTTCGTCACAAGCTAGAACACCTATGTTACTAAGCTTTATCGATAACATAACTGCTAATCCAATGGGATATGGTATTGGTTCAACTGGTAATTTAAAGGCATATCAATTTTTTTACGAATCGTCTTTTGCAACAATAGTAAATGATTTAGGGTTTTTCTACAGTATTCCTCTGTTCTCATTTTTGCTTATTCTAATAGCTTCATTCTATAGAGTTTACTTATATGGTACCCCTACGCATAAATTGATCGGCTTGACTGGTTTTCTGTCATTATCATCACTTTTTTTTCTAATGAACTATTCAAATATTTTTGATTTCACACTAAACATATACATTATATTTTTGTACTCTTGTTTTAGTGTTTTTAAAATTGATAAGGTAAGGCTTCAATAATGGCTGTTAATAAAAAAGTACTATATATTTCACATATTGATTGGAATTGGATAAAACAACGCCCACAATTTATCGCTGAAGGTTTAGAAGATAAAAATATTAATGTTAAAAAAATGTATCAATTTTCTTTTTCTCGAAAACTTTTACAGAAAAATGGTAAGCGCGTTGATAAAAATTTGTTTCCATTTTTTAAACTTCCTTTTTCTAATCGAAGTGAATTATTAAATCGTGTTTCTACTCATTTATTGAAGCTATATTTCAGGTTCGTGATTTTACTTTTTAAACCTGATTATGTTTGGTTAACTCATCCTACTTTAATTGCTTATATTCCAGACAGTCGAAGTTTTAAATTAATTTATGATTGTATGGATGATAATGCAGAATTTCATGAGAAAAATTGTTGGCAGTACAATAATATTACTAGGTTCGATAAGGCATGTATAAACTCGAGTGACTATGTATTCTGTACCAGTTCATGGTTACAAGAAAAAATAGCTAATAAATATAATATTAAAGCATCGCTATCTCGTAATGCATTTGGTGGAAAGATAATTACAGAAGAGGTTATACCTCCAGCTGAAGTAAGAAATATGGCTTATTTTGGTACAATTTCAAATTGGTTTGACTTCGAATCTATTTTATATGTTCTCGAGCAAATACCAGATTTGACTGTAGACCTTTATGGCCCTATTGAATCCGGTGTTATTATTCCTTCCGCTGCTAGATTAAATTATCGTGGAGTAGCTAATCATTCAGAACTTTTTTCTATTTCGAAGGGGTATAGTTGTTTATTAATGCCTTTTACTTTAAATGATCTTGTACTGGGGGTCGACCCAGTTAAATTATATGAATACGTTAATTTTGGAAATAATATTATAAGCGTTCAATATGTTGAGGTTGAACGATTTTCTCCATTTGTTCATTTTTATAATACTAAAGATGAACTAAAAAATATTATCATAAATGGCTTAGGTAAAAAATATACAGAAGAACAACGGATCCAATTTATTGATAATAATTCATGGTCAAATCGGGTTGATAATATTTTGAGTGTAATAAATTGATCATTTGTGGTAAATAAATATGATAGTTAAAAAGTTTATTGAATTTATGGTTTTAAAAATTAAAGGTCGTACTTTCGAAATTGATGAGAACGTCGACGATTTGTATTTAATTAATTTATCTTTGTCTCAGTTTTTTTCGTTGATGAGAGGCCTTATAAAGGTAAGGAAAATAGTTTTTCTTGGGCAAAATGTTAAGGTATACGGTACTAAAAAATTAAAAATTGGTAAGGGTGTTTCAATATCAGATTTTTGTATCATTGATTCCTTAAGTGTCAACGGTTTATTTTTGGGTGATGGATCAAGTATTGGTCGTTTCGGTATCGTTAAAGTTAGCGGTTCTTTGGCTTATATTGGAGATAATATTACCATAGGTAAGAACGTAGGTATTGGTGACTTCTGTCATCTAGGGGGAGCCGGTGGTGTTTCAATTGGCGACGATACTATTATTGGAGCTTATTTTAGTGTTCACCCTGAGAATCATATTTTCGACGATAAAGAAATTTTAATTCGTAATCAAGGTGTTACTCATCAAGGTATTTCAATCGGTCCCAATTGTTGGATAGGAGCCAAGGTCACCGTACTTGACGGAGCTATAATTGGTCCTAGATGTATTGTTGCAGCAGGTTCAATTGTTAAAGGCTCTTTTCCTGAAGGCTGCGTAATTGGTGGCGTACCAGCAAGAATTTTAAAAGAAATTTAAAAGAAATCAAAATGAAAAAAAGTGTAGATATTTTTTACGTTCATTTATTTAATGACTTTAGTGGTAGTCCTAGAGTATTTAGGGATGCTATAAACAGTGGTATTAGCAAACCGAATAATACATATGTACTTACAAGTAAGCATAGAGGCTTTCTTGATGGTATTAATGCGAGACGGATTAATTGCTTTTATGCACGAAGTAATAATCGTTATATTCAACTTTTCTATTTTTTAATATCGCAGCTTTTTTTATTCTTCCAGTTATCTTTTTGGTTGATCGGTAATAGGCTAAAAAACCGAAAGTCAACGGTGATAATTAATACTATGCTTCCATTTGGAGCTGGGGTGGCAGCAAAATTATTTGCTACCAAAGTGGTGTACTATGTACATGAAACACATATAAAACCAGATTTACTTAAAGCTTTCTTACGATTCTTTATACAACATTGTGCTACAAGTGTAATATTTGTTTCAAAATATCTTCAACATCAAGAAAGTTTTGATAAAATTGTATCTGATGTTATTTATAACGGTTTACGAACAGATTTTATTCCTTCCAATGATCTTGATTTTCGCTCAAAGTTTGAAAGGAAACAGTTGTTTTTTGCCGGTTCGTTAAAAAAATATAAAGGAATATCACAATTAATTTCACTTGCATTAAGTCTACCTAAATTTAACGTTGTTGCAGCTATAAATTGCGAAGGTTATGAATATGATGAATTTATTGCTGGCAACACGATACCAAAAAATTTAATAATTCATGTTCGTCCGTCTAATATTCAACAGTTATTTCAGGAGAGTTTCTTAGTATTAAATTTATCTTTACCTGAAGCGTGGACTGAGACTTTTGGTTTATCGCTTTTAGAAGGTATGGCATTTGGTTGCCCAGTAGTAGCTCCAACTGTAGGAGGTCCTGTTGAATTCGTTAATAATGAAAATGGCTTACTCGTTGATGCTAGGAATACAGAAAAAATTGTTGAGTTTGTTTTATATTTAAATAGTTCTTTTGATGTTTGGAATCGATATTCTAACGAAGCTTTATCCATGTCAAAAAAGTTTACTGCTGAAGAGTATAAAATGGCTTTGATAGCATATTTTGAAAAGTTTGATTTAGTTTGATTCAGTTTTTATTTTAAAGATTTTTGCGTAACTTCTATTTGTAGTTTTAGTATTTATTACAATGAAAATTAGCTTGAAAATAAAGTTGGACGAATAAAATAAATATATATTTTAAATTATAATAAAAAATAAGAGTAATAACTATGAAGATCATAGCTACAGCAATACCTGAAGTTAAAATAATTGAGCCTGAAGTTTTTGGTGACGACAGAGGTTTTTTTATGGAAACTTGGCAACAAGGCAAATTTGAAGAACTTATTGGCACCGGCCCTATTCAGTTTGTTCAAGATAATCATTCAAAATCTATGCATGGTATTTTGCGTGGACTGCACTATCAAACCCAAAATACCCAAGGTAAGTTAGTTCGTGTCGTTTCTGGAGAGGTTTTTGATGTTGCCGTTGATGTTCGGAAAAACTCACCAACTTTAGGCCAATGGGTAGGAGTGCTACTCTCAGCTGATAACAAACGTCAACTTTGGGTGCCTGAAGGATTTGCTCATGGTTTTTACGTAACGAGTGAAAGTGCTGAGTTTGTTTATAAATGTACTGATTATTATAACCCAAAGTCTGAGCATTCTATTATTTGGAATGATCCGGATATCGGCATTATTTGGCCTTTAGTTCATCAGCCGATTCTTTCAGAAAAAGACAAGTCTGCTACCAGAATGAAAGATCAGGAATTACTTTAATGATTAAGGTTGCAGTCGTTGGTACTGTTGGTATACCTGCTTGTTATGGTGGGTTTGAATCGCTAGTCGAAAATTTAACATTGTATAAGTCAAATGAGATTGATTATACTATTTTTTGCTCAGGTAAGTCTTACGTCGACAAAGTATATACTTATAACGATGCTAAATTAGTTTATTTGCCATTAAATGCGAATGGTATTCAAAGTATACCGTATGATATTTTATCATTAATTAGATGTTGGTTTTTACGGCCTGATACAGTACTAATATTAGGTGTTTCTGGATGCCTTTTTTTACCTATTTTTAAGTTTTTCTCTAAAGCTAAAATCGTCACTAATATAGATGGTTTAGAATGGAAACGTGATAAATGGAACAAATGGGCTAAGAGATTCTTAAAGTTTTCAGAATCAATAGCAGTTAAATATTCTGACGTGATTATTACTGATAACAAAGCCATTGGCGATTATGTCGACGTTGAATATTCAACGGACAATGTTGTTATTGCTTATGGAGGTGATCATGCAATGATTGAAGGTATCGACGTTGGCCAAGAACAAGATTACTACTTATCATTATGTCGAATAGAGCCTGAGAACAATGTTCAAATGATCTTAGAAGCGTTTGTAAATAGTGATAAAAAGTTAAAATTTGTTGGGAATTGGAATTCTAGTGAATTCGGTAGAGAGCTCAAAAAAGAATTCTCAGACAAACCAAACATTGATGTTATTGATCCGATATACGATATTAAACAGTTGTTTATGCTAAGAAGCGAATGTAAGGGCTACATTCATGGACACTCTGCTGGAGGCACCAATCCCTCTTTAGTCGAAGCTATGCACTTCCAAAAACCAATTTTTGCTTTTGACTGTAAATTTAATAGGTACAGTACCGAAGATCTGGCGGTATATTTTTCCTCATCACATAATTTGAATAGCATGCTGACAGAGGTGACTACTGATGAGTTATCAGCTATTGCAGTTAATATGAAGCAGATCGCTGAAAGTCGTTACACATGGAAAATTATTAATCAGATGTACGAAGAGACATATTTATAATTTCTAGTATATCAAGTTCAACAATAAGATTATATCAAATTAAATAATGAAGATGGAAATATTTGTCTTCATTATTTTTTAATTAAAGACTGTTTTGAGTATGATTATTCTACTAAACGATAAGTTTTTTGAGTATTTTTATATTAGCTAATTAATCATATTATAGCGTGGATATTCAGTTTAAAGACACTCCGGATTGTTTTCACCTAAAACAGTTATGGTATGTCATGTTTATTGTGTGCTCCTGTATTACATGACGATTTAAAACTGATTACTATAGGCTTTGTTACCACCTGTCTAAAGTTTATTTTGTACGTTTTTGAGTCGAAAACGTATTTATTATTTCGCGTAAATAATTTACGTAATTTTTAGGCGAGCTCAACCAAATTTTATCTAACACTGAGTCATTTATGTCCATGAGTTTGTCTTTATTATTTGTATTCTGTGCTTCTTTCACCAGTTTGTTCATCTTCAGAAAGTTAGCCAAACGTTTTGGCTTAGTTGATAAGCCTAACGAGCGTAAGTTGCACGTAGGTCAGATCCCTCTAATTGGCGGTATTTCAATTTACTGCACGTTAATGATCGCCTTGTTTGCGCTTTTTCCTATTACCAACGCTTTACTTCTTTACGTTGTATGTTCGACAGTGCTAATTGTATTGGGTGCCCTAGATGACAAATACGATTTAAGTTTTAAATCGCGCCTAGTGGTCCAAGCTTGTATTTCACTTGCTATGATTTTGATTGGTTACAAAAGTTTGCATTACCTTGGCGCTATGATCAGCGATACAGCCTTAGTCATCCCAACTTACTTGAGTTATATCGTAACCATTTTTGCCGTAATAGGGGCAATCAATGCATTTAATATGGTTGATGGTATTGATGGATTATTAGGTGGGCTTGCTTCAGTGACATTCTCCGCGCTTGGTTTAATGTTTTATCTCGCTGGAAACGACTATTTAGCGCTTTACTGCATGTTGTTCGTTGGCGCTATGCTGCCCTATATCATGCTTAACTTAGGCTTTCCGTTTGGTCGTCGTTTCAAAGTATTTATGGGTGATGCTGGCAGCATGTTTATCGGGTTTACTGTTATTTGGTTGTTGATTGAAGCAAGCCAACCAGATAATTCTTTGGTTATTCGACCTGTAACCGCATTGTGGTTTATTGCCTTGCCTCTTATGGACATGGTTTGTACAATGACGAGAAGAATCAAAAAAGGTCAATCACCTTTTAAACCTGATAGAGAGCATTTGCATCATATTTGCCAGCGTATTGGAATGACTTCAACAATGTCACTCTTGGTAATCTGTTCATTTTCCGCAATTATGGCTATAGTTGGTATTCTGTCGGATTTGTATCAAGCACCTGAATTTATTATGTTTATTTCTTTTCTACTTGTTTTTGGTGTTTATTTCACCGTGATTTCAAATATTTGGCGCATCACGTCTTTTTTGCGCAAACATTTTCTGTTTACCTTACCATCACGCGATTAATTAATATTTATCACCAATCGGATTACATATGTGAAGTATAAGGTGTATTATTTTCTGGATCAGGTAAGTGGTCTGGATCGATAAGTGGTAAAGTTTCGTTTTGTATTTTGAGTTTTGTATGTGCTTAAGGATGAGGTGATGGATTATTTTGTTCCGTTTATAACAGCTTTTGTGTTGAGTTTTGCGGCTATTTTAGTTTTTAAGCCCATTGCTGCTAAGGTTGGCTTGTTAGATTTACCTAACGAGCGTAAGTGTCATGATGGTGCTATACCTCTTATTGGTGGTATAGCCATTTTTTGTAGTATTTTCTTCGCTTCAAGTTTATTTATTCAAGCTAGCCAAACGCTTAATTTATATCTAATTTCCTCCTCAATGATTCTTTTTATAGGCGTTTTAGACGATCGCTATGATTTGTCAGTGCGTTTACGTCTTGTTGCTCAAGTTATTACAGCATCTATTTTGGTTTTTGGTGCAGGTTTTTATCTAACAACACTAGGCGATATTTTTTACTTTTTTGAGTTTAAACTGGGTTACGTTGGTATTTTACTCACCATAATCGCTGTTATTGGCTCAATTAACGCCTTTAACATGGTTGATGGTATCGATGGTTTAGCAGGAATGCTTAGTTTAGTCACTTTTACATCATTGTCTGTGTTATTTTACCGTGCTGGTAATGATTGGTTTTTGCTGCCATTACTGTTTGATGCCGCTATCCTTGCTTATCTATTTTTTAACCTTCGTTGGCCTTTTATATCAGTACAGAAAATATTTATGGGTGATGCGGGCAGTATGTTAATTGGGTTAACTGTAGTGTGGTTATTAGTACTAGGTACTCAACCTTATAACGTACATCATGGGGTTAGCATTAATGAGCCTGTATTCTCTCCAGTAACGGCTTTGTATTTGATTGCTATTCCGTTAATGGATATGGCCGCGATTATGTTTAGAAGGTTTAAAAAAGGCTTATCACCTTTTAATCCAGATCGTGATCATCTACATCATATTTTTGAGCGAGCAGGTTACAATCGTAAACAAACCCTCATCAGAATTACTTTGTTGTCATTGTTACTTTCTCTGTGTGGTTTAGCAGGGGAGTTTTATCTGGTTCCTGAATGGATCATGTTCAGCTCGTTTATCGCTTTATTTATTATTTACAATTGGGCCCTTGCCCATGTTTGGCAGATCATTACTTGGCTAAAACGTAGCGACTAAATTGTCTATCGCTATACTCTTTATTTGCTAATATTTTTAAATGATTTCGTCAAAAGATGTTAAATGAATCTTGTTTTTACGATTACTTATTAGGTATTCGTATGTTGTCTTTAATCGATGCCTGAAAACCAGCCATAGGTTAAATATCATCGAATCTTGCTGTTGTTAGGCGTTATTTGAGTAAACCTATGCTTGAACAGCTAAAACACCAACGGGATCGAGGATTAAATTCAGTTAACCGAAGCCATTAGTATGTTGATTTCGCAAGATGGCGTAGTAGTCTTTAATATAATGGGTCAGCAGCACTATTATGGAGACAAGCTAAGCTCCCCTCGCATGTATGCATTTGTTGGGTATGCATTACGTGAGGACAAGTTAGATTCAGTGTTTAGCCGTCAACCTTATAAGCAGGACATCTTTCTTCTTATTCATGATATAAGAAAACTGAAATTGCTAAAGTAGAAAAGGGTGTATCAGTCGGTTTCGGTTAAAATATGCAATTACACTGATAAAATAAATAGTTAACTACAGACAGATTAATTAAAAACGCCAATAAATGTGTATTTTTGCTTCAAAAAAAGGATATTGCATCAGCAATATCCTTTTTTTATGACTAAAAATAAATACAGCAAGTCTAATATCTAATTGTAACCGTTATTGTAGGCTTATCATGATGATTAATTAGGGTTTAATACTGTATATTAGTTTTTTTGGCTGTAGTGTTTCTGTCACGTAACCGCAATATAATGGCAAAATTAATCACAAGATTGTCATTTCCGTCTGTAAATTACAGAAATTTTAAGTATAATCAGCGCTCAAAATGCATATTCGACGTAATTTAGTCGTAAATGCTTAAAAAATGGAAGTTTCGTTGAAGTTTTAGGCATGCTGGAGCCGTAACCTATGGGCGGTAGCGTGTCTGAAGATCGCTCTAGGCTCTAAGCTTTTGTTTTCTAGGCCGCTTCGCGGCTAGTGCGCTTCGCTTCTAGATCGGACTTCGTCCTGCTAGGAACTGCTTCGCAGTAAAGATTTTATAGAAGCGCCCTAGAGTCATAGTGCCTAGGCCGCTACGCGGATAGTGCGCTTTGCTTCTAGGGCGGACTTCGTCCTGCTAAGGACTGCTTTGCAGTTAAGATTTTATAGCAGCGCAGCGCCCTAGAATCTAGTAGTTAGGCTTTTGTTTCTACGCCGCTTCGCGGATAGTGCGCTTCGCTTCTAGATCGGACTCCGTCCTGCTAAGGACTGCTTCGCAGTTAAGATTTTATAGCAGCGCAGCGCCCTAGAGTCATAGAGCCTAGGCCGCTACGCGGATAGTGCGCTTCACTTCTAGATCGGACTTCGTCCTGCTAAGGACAGCTTCGCTGTAAAGATTTTATAGCAGCGCAGCGCCCTAGAATCTAGCAACTAGGCTTTTGTTTTCCAGCCTTTTGCTCTATTAGAAGCGCAGCGCTCTAGAATCTAGTAGTTAGAGCGGTATCAGGCGATATCGAACAATAAATAGCGAATGAGCCCCTTTGGCTTGTCGACTAATCTCCTCGAATAAATAATGGATTATGTTCACTCAATTCTCATAAGAAACATGGCAACGCCTTTGTTCCTTAACGAGTCAGCTAATCCTAAAATTATAAAAACGATAATAAATGAACTAGACTCTAGCAGTTAGAGCGGTGTCAGGCGGTATAGAGCGATGACGTGCGATAGCAATCTAACATCTAGGCTTTTGCTTTCTAGCCTTTTGCTCTACTTAGAAGCGTAGCGCCCTAGAATCTAGCATCTAGGCTTTTGCTTTCTAGACTCTAGGCCACTACGCGGATAGTGCGCTTCGCTTCTAGGGCGGACTTCGTCCTGCTAGGAACAGCTTCGCTGTAATGATTTTATAGCAGCGCAGCGCCCTAGAGTCATAGAGCCTAGGAAGCTACGCGGATAGTACGCTTCGCTTCTAGGGCGGACTTCGTCCTGCTAAGGACAGCTTCGCTGTAAAGATTTTATAGAAGCGCAGCGCTCTAGAGTCATAGAGCCTAGGCCACTACGCGGATAGTGCGCTTCGCTTCTAGGGCGGACTTCGTCCTGCTAGCGACTACTTCGCAGTAAAGATTTTATAGCAGCACCATAGAGCCTAGGCCGCTTCGCGGCTAGTGCGCTTCGCTTCTAGGGCGGACTTCGTCCTGCTAAGGACTGCTTCGCAGTTAAGATTTTATAGCAGCGCAGCGCCCTAGAATCTAGCATCTAGGCTTTTGCTTTTTAGGCTTTTGTTTTTTAGCGTTTACCCTTAATTCATTACAAAAAATTTAAATAAATTGGAATCATACAATGACGTTTAGTTACAAAACACTCATTACATCATTTTTGCTTGTATCTGTGTCGGGTTGCGCCATTGTTCCCGGCAGTCATTTTGAGGGGATTGATTCTGGTGATCAAACAAGAAGCCTCGAACAAGACTTAGACAAGGTCAATATTCAAATTATTGATGCATCATTAATAGCACAACAAAAACAACTTCGAAAAAGTGCTAAACCGATGTCCAGTTATGCAGGTATCGATACTAGCAATTATAACTATAAGTTAGGAATTGGTGACGTACTAACCATAGGTGTATGGGATCACCCTGAGTTAACCATTCCTGCTGCGGTTCAACGTACAGCCGAGTTTGATGGTTTTAGGGTACAACAAGATGGCACCGTTACTTATGCTTATGCACCTAATATTCCTGCGGTAGGTAAAACCGTCAGACAATTACATAAAGAATTGGTTGAACGGTTAAGTAAAGTCATAGCAGACCCACAAGTCGATATTAAAGTGGTTGGTTTTAGAAGCCAAAAAACCTATATCACTGGTGAAGTCACCCAACCGGGTGTGTTTCCTATTACAGAAATTCCATTAACCCTTATTGACGCATTAAACCAGGCGGGCGGCTTATCAGAATCCGCCGACTGGCGCACTGTTACATTTACTCGAGGTGAAACCACTGAGATTATAGAGTTAGACAAGTTTTATGCCCAAGGCGATATATCACAAAACCGTTTACTTCAAGACGGCGACATCGTGCATGTAAACCGTAACGATGCGCAAAAAGTGTTTGTATTAGGCGACGTCAAAAAAGCCGGTACGGTAATGCTGAACCGTTATGGCTTAAACCTAGCAGAGGCATTAAGTGATTCAGGCGGACTAAACGAAAACACCGCCGATGCTAACGGCATATTTGTACTGCGTAAACGCGATTATCAACAAACGGGTATTTTAGCCGATGTCTATCAACTACATGCCAAAAACATTGCCTCGTTGGTACTGGCTGAACAATTTGAGTTACAACCACACGATATTGTGTATGTAACATCTGCACCATTGGCCCGTTGGAACCGCGTAATCAGCTTATTACTGCCATCGGTCGCGACATTAGATCAAATTGATGGTATTTAAAACTAATCAATCAATGTCTACTCCGTTAAGGACTTTACACCATGTTTGATTCAGTATTAATGGTTTGTGCAGGCAATATTTGCCGCAGCCCAACCGCTGAGTATGTATTAAAAAGCAAGCTTATCGATAAAAATATCACCATCGCATCAGCAGGATTAACCGCGCTAGTCGCTAAATCAGCTGACGCCATGGCGCAAAAAATTGCCTTAAGCCATGGCGTAGTAATGGACACCCACCAGGGGCAGCAATTGTCGTCGCAATTAATTGCCACTAATAGTGTCATTCTTGTTATGGAACAACGCCATTTAAACGATGTTCACAGTCGCTACCCTGAGGCGCGTGGCAAAACGTTTTTATTAGGGAAATGGATCAATAATGCAGAAATTCCCGATCCGTATCGCCAAAGCCAAGAAGCCTTTGAGCATGTGTACGCATTAATCGATAGCGCATGTAGCGCTTGGCAAAAATATCTATAAGGAATGGCAACTTAATGAGTGCTCAGCCTACAACAAAAAAAACTGATAACCTTGCTCAACAAGCACAAGAAATCGATTTAATGGCATTGTTTGGCGCCTTGTTAGACCGTAAATATTTTATTATCGGTTTAACAGCGTTATTTATGTTCGTCGGCGTTGTGTATGCAGTGTTATCAACACCTGTATACCAGGCAACTGCGATGATCCAAGTAGAAGACAGCGGTTCATCTGTGCCTGGTTTGGATGATATGGCGGGAATGTTCGAAAGCACTTCAACAGCCGTGACCGAAATTGAATTATTAAAATCTCGCTCGGTGATTGGTGAAGCAGTCGATAATTTAAAGCTAGATGTTATTGCTGAGCCAAACCTATTTCCATTTATTGGTTCCCGTTCATTTCGTAAATTTGCGCCTATGAATGAAGGTGACCTAGCCGAGCCCAGTTTTGGTGCCAGCAGTTATGCCTGGGGCGGCGAAATTATCGATGTATTCCGTTTCGATGTACCAAAATCGGCCATAGGCTTAGGGTTTACGTTAGTCACTCTAGAAAACAACGCAGTAGCGTTATTAAACGGCGATGGCGAACAAATTCTCAAAGGCAAAGTGGGTCAAGAGTTAAGCAATGCAAAATTTAGCTTAACTGTGCGCACGTTACATGCTCGACCAGGTACAGAATTTACAATCACGCGCCAAGATAGATTGAACACCATTCTAGATTTACAGGTGGCAATAGGTGCTAGTGAAAAGGGTAAAGACTCAGGCATTATTAACTTAAGCTTACAAAGCGACAATCCGAGTTATGCCGAAAAAGTATTGGATAAAGTTGCGGCAATTTATGTCCGTCGTAATGTTGAGCGAAATTCTGCTGAAGCACAAAAATCATTAGAGTTTTTGGAAGTACAATTACCTGAAATTAAAAAGCAACTTGAATTCGCCGAGCAACGCTTTAACGATTATCAAATAAAGCGTCAGTCTATTAACATCACGTTAGAAACCCAAGGCGTGCTTGAGCAAGTTGTTGCCCTAGAGACAAAATTACAAGAGTTAGAATTAAAACGACTAGAAATAAGCCGTAAGTTCAAAAAAAATCATCCTACTTACCAGGGCTTAGTCGAGCAAATTAGTGCAGTTAATGATCAAAAGAAAGAGCTTGTGGGACAGGTAGGGAATTTACCAGAAACTCAACAAGAACTGTTACGTTTAAAGCGCGATGTTGAAGTCAGTAACGAGATTTATACCATGTTACTGGGTAAAACTCAGGAGCTGGATATTGTCCGTGCAGGTACCGTCGGTAATGTGCGCATTATTGACTCTGCTGAGGTCAACACCTCCAAACCAGTAAAGCCTAAAAAAGCCTTAATCGTGGTTATGGCTACTATGCTGGGTGGCATGTTAGCCATTGCGATTGTGTTAGTGCAAAAAGCAATGTATCGCGGCGTAGAAGACCCTAGCGAGATTGAAGCAATCGGCTTACCAGTTTATGCCAGTGTGCCGTACTCCGAAAATCAACAAAAGCTTATGGGCTTCGGTAAATCGAGTAAAGCTAAAGCGGCTGCAAAGGCTAAATCGATTTTAGCCATAGACAATCCGGCCGATTTATCCATTGAGGCCCTACGAAGCCTCCGAACCAGCTTACATTTTGCCATGATGGAAGCTAAAAATAATATTATTGCTATCTCTGGCCCAAGCCCAGGGGTGGGTAAATCATTTATTTCGGTAAACTTAGCCGCAATACTGGCCCAAAGTGGCAAAAAAGTACTGATTATCGATGCTGATATGCGCAAAGGTTATTTACAAACTCAGTTTGGACTAAAATGGGATGATGGCTTAAGTGATTACTTATCTGGCCGTTTAACCTTAGAACAGATCACCAAACCAAGTAAGATTGAAGGTTTAAAAGTCATTACTCGCGGACAAATACCACCCAATCCATCCGAATTATTAATGCACACTAATTTTAGCAAGCTAGTCGAAGAGGTAAGCGCTGCATACGATTTGGTTATTATAGACACTCCACCAATATTAGCGGTAACCGATCCTGCTATTGTCAGTGCCCACACTGGCACAACGTTATTAGTTGCTCGCTTTGGTCAGAATCATCTGCGTGAAATCGAATTGACTCGTAATCGCTTTGAGCAAAATGGTATCGACGTGAAAGGCGTGGTCTTCAATGGTGTAGTCAAAAAAGCCAGTAATGCATATGGGTATTATGGATATTATAATTACGAATATAAGTCGGATAAGTAAGAGCGCTAAGAACTCATTGGGCTAGTTGTTAGGAGTGGCTTTGTCAAACTAGCAATAATAAGCTGTCTATAAGTTATAGATTTCATTTTCCTGAACAAGCAAGAACCTAATTTCAATATTTACATTAAGAGAGTATAAAATGCACGATTCATTAAAGGATTTAAAAATTGGCATCATTGGTTTAGGTTATGTAGGCCTTCCTTTAGCTGTCGAATTTGGTAAAAAATTCTCAGTATTAGGTTTTGATATTAATCAAGGACGTATCGCACAGTTGAAATCAGGGCACGACTCAACATTAGAAGTCAGTGACGAAGAGTTAACGGAGTCACCATTACTGAGCTATTCGTCAACAGTATCAGACCTCGAACACTGTAATGTCTATATAGTCACAGTTCCAACACCTATAGATGAGCATAAACAACCGGATTTAACACCACTTGTAAAAGCCAGTGAAATGCTAGGCAAAGTAGTTAAAAAAGGCGATATCATTATTTATGAGTCAACGGTATACCCAGGTGCGACAGAAGAAGTGTGTCTACCTGTAGTTGAGCGTGAATCTGGTCTTATTTTTAATAAAGACTTTTTTGCTGGTTATTCACCAGAACGAATTAATCCAGGTGATAAAGAACATCGGGTTACTAATATCTTAAAAGTGACATCTGGCTCGACTGCAGAAATCGCTGAAAAAGTTGATCAACTGTATAAGTCAATTATTACCGCCGGTACTCATAAAGCAAGTTCAATAAAAGTAGCCGAAGCAGCAAAGGTAATCGAAAACACTCAGCGCGATGTCAATATTGCACTGATTAATGAATTATCGATTATTTTTAATAAGTTAGATATTGATACACTTGAAGTGTTAGAAGCCGCAGGCACTAAATGGAACTTCCTGCCATTTCGTCCAGGTTTAGTTGGTGGTCATTGTATTGGTGTTGATCCATACTACTTAACTCATAAAGCCCAAAGTGTGGGATATCATCCAGAGATGATTTTAGCCGGACGTCGATTAAACGATGGTATGGCGAAGCATGTAGTCTCTGAACTTGTAAAGAAAATGCTTAAAAAGCGTATTCAAGTTGACGGTGCAAATGTATTAGTTATGGGGCTAACTTTTAAAGAAAACTGTCCCGATTTACGTAACACAAAAGTGGTCGATATAGTAAGTGAACTTAAAGAATACAATATTAATGTAGATGTTGTTGACCCTTGGTGCTCAAATGCTGAAGCTCAACATGAATATGACTTGGAGTTGATTGCTGAGTATAAACAAAATAACTATGACGCAATAATACTTGCTGTTGGTCATAACCAATTTAAGACAATGGGAACAACGGAAATACGAGCGTTAGGTAAAGCACAACATGTTTTATATGACTTAAAATATGTGCTACCAAAGCAAGATGTAGATATGCGTTTATAGACTAAGTAACAAGACTCTAGAGTATAAAAGCAACTTTAAATAGCTCTTTAACCTTGTAGTTGTAAACAATTAAAACTTATTCTCCAAGGATTTTTATGACCCATTACGAACGAATTAAAGCAGAACTACTTTCTTCTCCTAAAATCTGGCTCGTAACAGGTGTTGCTGGCTTTATTGGCTCAAATCTTTTAGAGCATTTATTAAAGCTAAACCAAAAAGTCGTTGGCTTTGATAACTTTGCTACGGGTCATCAACATAACCTTGATGAAGTGAAAGATTTAGTTACCGCTGTACAGTGGCAAGGTTTTAACTTTATCGAAGGTGATATTCGTAATTATCAAGATTGTGAACAAGCGCTAGCTAACAGAGGTGAGGGCGTTGATTACGTACTGCATCAAGCTGCATTAGGCTCAGTACCTCGCTCAATAGCAGACCCTTTAACAACTAATGCTGCAAACATCACTGGTTTTTTGAACATGCTGCAGGCCGCAAAAGAAGCTAATGTAAAAAGTTTTACCTATGCAGCAAGTAGCTCAACGTATGGCGATCATCCAGCGTTACCAAAAGTTGAAGAAAACATAGGTAACCCGCGTTCTCCATACGCTGTTACCAAATACGTTAATGAGTTATATGCAGGTGTATATGCTAGAACATACAATTTTAAAACTATTGGTTTACGTTACTTTAATGTATTTGGACAACGCCAAGACCCAAATGGCGCTTATGCAGCTGTAATCCCTAAGTGGACAGCTGATATGATTAAAGGCGACGATGTTTTTATTAATGGCGATGGTGAAACCAGTCGAGACTTTTGTTTTATTGAAAATACAGTACAAATGAATATTCTTGCAGCAACTGCTCAAGATGAAGCTAAAGATAATATATACAATGTTGCAGTAGGCGATAGAACAACACTAAATGACTTATACAAGGCAATACAAACAGCGCTGAAAGAATGTGATATTAATTATACTCAACAGCCAATATATCGTGATTTTAGGGCCGGAGATGTAAGGCATTCTCAGGCAGATATAAGTAAGGCTGTTAAAAAACTAGGTTACGACCCAGAACATAAAATTTTAAATGGCATTAGTAAAGCAATGCCTTGGTATAAAGAGTTAATAGATAAAAAATAATATGAAAATCCTTATTACAGGTGGTGCAGGGTTTATTGGCTCTGCAGTTGTTCGTCACATCATCGCTAACACTCCAGACAGTGTTATCAATGTCGATAAACTCACTTATGCAGGTAACCTCGAATCGCTAGCAACCATTAACGACAACTCTCGTTACCATTTTGAGCAAGTTGATATTTGCGATCATGCAGAGTTAAAACGTGTTTTTGCTACTTATCAACCAGATGCTGTCATGCATCTAGCCGCAGAAAGCCATGTTGATCGTTCAATTACCAGCTCGTCTGATTTTATCCAAACCAATATTGTCGATACATATACCTTACTTGAGGCCACTCGCGAATATTGGAAT
Source organism: Shewanella sp. SR44-4 (assembly GCF_014163715.1). NCBI lineage: Bacteria > Pseudomonadati > Pseudomonadota > Gammaproteobacteria > Alteromonadales > Shewanellaceae > Shewanella > Shewanella sp. SR44-4. The sequence continues at coordinate 18,372 of NZ_JACJDU010000032.1, forward strand.
ACACTTACGCCAGAAGCTAAATTGGCTTTTCGTTTTCATCATATTTCTACCGATGACGTGTATGGTGATCTCCCTCATCCAGATGAAGTTTCAGCAACAACTAATTTACCTTTGTTTACTGAAACTACAGCTTACGCACTTATGGATTACCAACAGTGATCACTAATTGTTCTAATAACTATGGTCCTTACCATTTTCCTGAAAAACTCATCCCACTAGTTATTTTAAATGCACTAGAAGGTAAGTTGTTACCAATTTATGGCAAAGGTGACCAAATTCGTGATTGGCTATTTGTAGAAGATCACGCTCGTGCACTCTACAATGTGGTGATTGAAGGTAAATTAGGTGATACCTATAATATCGGTGGCTTTAACGAAAAGAAAAACATTGAAGTGGTGACTACAATTTGCAATCACTTAAATAACTTAATTAAAGATAAGCCGAAGAACCTTACTGACTTTAAAGAGCTTATTACCTTTGTAGCTGACCGCCCTGGTCACGATGTTCGCTACGCAATTGACGCTACGAAAATCAATAAAGAATTAGGTTGGCATCCAGAAGAGACCTATGAATCAGGTATTTTAAAAACCATTCAATGGTACTTAGATCACAAAACGTGGTGTAAAAACGTGCAAAATGGCAGTTACCAACGTGAACGCCTAGGCTGTAATTAATATGAATGTGCTAATAATTGGTAAAAATGGACAAGTTGCGTGGGAATTACAGCAAACCTGCCACTAAACACGGTATTCGCTTATTACATATTTTGACTGACTTTGTGTTTGATGGTACGAAAAACACGCCCAACACCGTTAGCGACCAAACAAATCCGATTAACGTTTATGGGGCATCTAAATTAGCCGGTGAACAGGCAATTAAAGCTTATTGCCCAGTTAATTCAGCGATTGTTAGAACATCATGGGTATATTCAAGTCACGGTAATAACTTTGTAAAAACTATGCTGCGTTTAATGGCTGAAAAGGATCAGTTAAGTGTAGTAAGTGATCAAATAGGTTGCCCAACTAATGCAGAAGGTCTAGCTAATTACTTGTGGTTTTTATCGGAACTATCTACTCTCGAATCAATTTATCATTATAGTGGCCAAGGGGTAGCAAGTTGGTATGACTTTGCGATAGCTATTCAAGAAATAGCTATCGAAGCAGGTAAGTTGAAGAGGGAGATCTTAATTGAGGCAGTTCCAAGTAGTGAATACCTAACACCAGCTAAAAGACCAACATTTAGTTTATTAAAGCAGAGTCATAATAAGTTACAGTGGAGAGAGTCTTTAAAATTATATAAACCATTTGTAAGGAATAGTTAGTTAAATAGCATTTTGGTTGGCAAAATGTGCATGTAAAAAGGTTTTAATTTATTTAGGTACTCATTATACGTAATTTTTAATTGCTATTTTATCGAAGTTTAATGAACTATATCCTGTTTAAATGGTGTTTGTAGAAAATATTAATTATAAATTATAGTGCAGAAAATACAGGCGGTTTTAATTGGGAAAAATAAATAAAAATAAAATTCTTTTTTTGTGGTTAGATGATAAAGAGTTTCATGCCGTACAGGCTAAAAAAAGAGGTGTAGATGTTGATTATGTATTTAAATCCATTTCAAAACCACTCAAAATAATACGGAGGGCTAGCCTTAAGCTGTCATTTTTTCCTGTGTCTATTTGGTTGAACAAGCTATGGGTAAGGAAGTTGAATAGATTTGACTTGATTATTATACATGCTTCAAAGTTAACGCCGTTAGTGGTCAAATATATAGCTAATAATAACCCTAAAGCTAGAGTTATTGTTTGGTATTGGAATCCTGTTGATAAGTGTGTGCCGGTTGAGTTATTTAATAGGGATAAATGTGAAGTATGGACTTTTGACGAGTCAGATGTTGAAAAGTATTCGCTACATTTTAATACACAGTATTATTTTGGGGATTCAAGTATACAAAATCAAAAACCCGACAATGATGTTTTCTTTGTAGGTGGGGATAAGGGGAGACTCACTTATTTGTTAGAAATAGAAGAAAAAATGAAAAAATCAGGTATAAAAACTGATTTTCATATAACAAAAACATCTAACTCAATGCACAAAGGTTATGCATATAGTCCTCGAATTAATTATAGTACAGTGAGAGATAAAATATTTAATTCAAAGTCAATACTTGATGTGGTTGCGGATAAGCAAACTGGGTTGACTTTACGTCCTTTAGAGTCTTTGTATTTTAGGAAAAAATTAATTACTAGTGACTCTACTGTTAAAAGTAGAGATATATATAATCCACAAAATATATTTGTGTTAGGTAAAGATGATATAAATTCTTTGCAAGAATTTATATCATCACCTTACAAGAAAACACCAGATAATATTTTAGAAAAATATGACTTTGAAAGTTGGCTTGCTAGGTTTTTTGACTAAAAATATTAAGTTTTGTTGTTTAAACCTTTACTATTTATATGGTTTGTTAAAGTATGATTATATTTTTATATTTTGTTTCGTTATTTATATGTGTTTTTGGCTTCTTTTCAAATCGAGACATCCCCTTTTTTAAATTTATACTTTTTTTTATTATCTCTTATATGATGGGGCGAGGTGCTGAAACTCCTGATACTTTAAACTATTTTTATAGGTATTTAGAATCTCCTAATCAAGATTTTTTTGCTAGTTATGAGCCCGGTTATGCAATTATACAGAAAGTTGGTAACTATATATCTTTGAGTTATTCTGAATTTAGATTTACTGTATCACTAATTTCGCTTTTTTTAATTAACTCATTTGCAAACAAATTCTCAAGCAAGGCTAGTTATGGTTTCTTTTTAGCGTATTTGTCATTTTACATATTTATAGATAGTGAGCAGTTTAGAAGTTTTTTTTCATTTTCTGTTGTTTTATTTGGTTTAGGAAGAATACTTTTTGATGAAAAAAAAATCAATAAGGTATATTTCATTCTGTCTATATTGTTAGCTTCGACTATTCATATCAGTTCATTAGCTTTCTTGCCTTTATATCTTATTACTTTTAAAAATCAGAGAAGCATCAATAGATTGGTGGCTTTCTTTACAGTGTTGACTTGTATGTTTATATTTGTTGGCGGAAATAATTTAGCTTTTATCAAGTCGATTCTTTTAACTGTAACTGATGGTAGTGATAGAGTCAGTCAGTATGGTGAAAGTAGAGTTAGATTTGGTTTTCTATTTCCCGTTTCTCTCCATTTCCTTGCTTTAATGTTTTTATATTTTTGTCACTGCAAGTTAAAAATGAAAAATGTTAGCTTGGTTCAACTTGAAGGTAATTTGGGTGACATTAGAAAGTTGTTTAAATATATTGTTGCTATTAACTTAGTGTCATTTTTATACTTTCCGCTTTATATGTTTAACCTCCAGTTCTTTAGGTTGGGGCGGAGTATTATGTTAATTGATATTATGTTTTTTTGTTTATTAGCATCTAATTTTAAATCTATTAGCTATATAAATAAATTATCTTGGAGTGCTATTTTTATTTTGTGTGGTTCCCTTTTTTATTACACATATATAATGGCTGGTCACGTAGATAGTATAATTGAACCTTTTTTTGATATAAAGGTTGTTGAAGGGCGAGTAACATATGGTTAGCAAATATCGCTTATTAATTCGTAACTTTTCTTACGCAATTTTATCTAATCTTGTGTCAGTTATTATCTCGCTTATTGTTATATTGATACTCCCTAAGTTTCTAGATTTAGAAGGTTATGGTTATTTTCAGCTTTATATATTTTATACAACATTTGTAGGTATTTTCCATTTTGGTGTTAATGATGGAGTGTATTTAAGGTTGGGAGGAAAGAATTATAATGATGTTGATAGTGCTCTATATTTCCATCATTTTTATATTCTTATTTTTTCACAGTTAATTATATTGTCTTTGCTGTTACTTAATATTTCTTTTTTCGAATTAAGTGCGGATAAGTACTATATACTTATAATGACGGGCTTTTGCATGGTCGTAGTAAATGCTCGCTATATGCTTATATTCATACTTCAAGCTACATTTAGAGTTAAAGAATATTCATTGATCATTATTTTAGATAGGTTTTTTTTCTTATCTAGTGTCGTAGTTTTTGTTTTCTGCGGGGTGAAAAAATATGAATTTTATATTGTAGCTGATATTGTATGCAAACTTATTTCCCTATTTATTGCTGTTTTTTATTGTAAGAATTTGATAATAAATAGATTTAAATACTCTGTCTTAAAGTGCGCTTTTTCGGAGTTTAGTGAAAACCTCCGGGTTGGAAGTAAATTAATGATGTCTAATGTAGCTTCCAAACTGGTTATTGGTAATGTTCGGTTTGCAGTAGAGTTAGCTTGGACAGTAACAGTCTTCGGAAAAATCTCCTTAATGTTAAGTGTCACTAGCTTTATTATGATTTTTATCAACTCTGTAAGTATGGTGCTTTTCCCTTTTTTAAGACGTTTAAATGAAGAAAAGTTAAAGGTAATATACTTAAACCTACGGAGTGCTATCAGTATCCTCGTTTTCTTCTTTTTAGTTTTATATTATCCCGTTTATAAGTTCCTTAACTTTTGGTTACCATCATATGCAGATGTTTTTCAATACCTTTATATAGTTTTTCCTACTATTATCTTTGAAGGAAAAATGTCTTTATTAGTTAATACATATCTTAAAGTTTTGAGAAAAGAAGTATTGCTTCTCCAGGTCAATGTTGTCGCGGTATTGTTAAGTTTGTTGTTTTCAGTTACTATCGTTTTTTTATTTAGCAATGTTGGTTTTGCTTTGTTGCTAATTTTGATTTTGACTATGTTAAGGGTTATTGTTTTTGAGGTTTTTATTCAACGGTTTTTGATTATAAATATTTATCGAGATATGTTCTTTGAGCTTGCAGCTGTTGTTTTTTTCTTGTTTTTAAATTTCTCATTACCTTTCTACATATCGTTTTACCTTTACTTATTGTTTTTATTATTTTTAATATTAATAAAGAAAAAGGATTTGATTCTTTTTTTTGATGCCTTTAGAAAGGTTAGGGCTGGGTGAATTTAGCATCACCCATTCGTAAAAATTTAAATTAGATTATAGGTACTTAATGAAATTACTTTTTGTCCATGACCATATTTTTTGTACGAGCCAAAACGGCGATATTTACAGTCCAGGGGGCTTTCCTAGAGAACTTTGGATTAAGTATACCTCAATATTTGACGAGCTTACTGTAATAGGTCGGCATTCATTAGAGTCAGCTGAACTGTCTAATAAACATGTCTTGTCAGCGTTTAGTTCTGATTCAATTAGGTTTACTTTCGTAGAAACTATAAGCACGCCTAAAAAATTAATCAAAAATAGGAAGGCTACATTTTCTATTATTGAAGCTGCTGTTATTAATTCAGATGTTGTAATCGCTCGTCTGCCCAGTGAAAATGGGCTTGCAGCTTTGAAATTTGCAGAAAAGCATAAGAAACCCTATAGCGTTGAGGTCGTAGGGTGTGTTTGGGATGGCTTGTATAACTACGGCTCTATGTTTGCAAAACTATATGCCCCGATAGCATATATTAGAATGAGAAATACTATTTCAAAAGCTAAGAGTGTGCTTTATGTGACTAATAGTTTTTTACAGCAAAGATATCCAAACAGTATCGCACCTAATGTAGTTAATGCAAGTAATGTGAATGTAGATATTAACATTGATACTTCACATGCTTATAAATTTAAGAACCCAGTTGTGATTGGGATGATAGGTAATTATAAAACTAACTATAAGGGAATAGATACAGCCTTATCAGCAGTTCTTTTATTGAAAGAAAGAAAAGTTAATATTGAGTTAAGAGTTTTAGGGAATGGAAACCCTAAAGATTATGAAAAATTTATAAATGATAATGGTCTGAGTAATAACGTTAAGTTTTTTGATCCTCTACCCAGTGGCGCACCTGTCTTGGAGTGGTTAGGTAACGTTGATTTATATATCCAGCCTAGTAGACAAGAAGGTTTGCCTCGATCATTAATAGAGGCTTTAAGTTGTGGTAAAATATGTGTAGGTTCTCAAGCTGGTGGTATTCCTGAATTATTAGAACAAGAGTTTGTGCATAAAACAGGTTCACCCAAGTCTCTTACTGAAAAGGTTCAATATGCTCTTAATTTAAGTATTAACGAGAGACAAACAGTTCTCAACAATAATCTTCAGAGAATCTTGCAATATGACTCAAAAAAATTAAATGAAAAAAGAGCAGCTTTTTATCTGAACTTGAGGAGTACCATATAGTGATAAAGTTTATCAAGTATCAAATTAAATATGCATTACCTATATGGTTTTGTATATTATTTACCTCCATATTACCAGATAATCGATATTCCATAAGAATTCGTGGCTTTTTAGTTTCTATTTTTCTGCCAAATAAACCTCGAAACTTAACTTTGGGTAGAGACATAACTTTTTTGGGTATAGATAAGTTGTTTATTGGCAATGATGTTTATATTGCAAAGGGTTGTTGGATAAATGCATTGGGTACTGTAATTATAGACAATGAAGTGATGCTTGCTCCTTATGTTATTATAGCTTCAACTAAGCATACCTTTTTAGATGGTTCAATATATAAAGGAGGAAGTGAGTTTAAGCAAGTTAGAGTAGGAAAAGGAACTTGGTTAGCTGGGCATTCAACAGTCGTTGCTGGTGCAGCAATAGGCAAGGGGTGTATATTAGCTGCAAACAGTGTCGCAATCAAATCGTACCCAGATAATAGTCTAATATCTGGTGTTCCAGCTTCGGTTGTAAAGGAGTTGAAGTAATGAAGAAGATCTGTTTTATTATAACTGCCTCTATGAATTTACATTCCCTTTATAGAGGCCAATTTTTGTATTTGATGAAGCAAGGCTATGAAATAACTGCGATTGCCTCCGAAGGGATTGAGCATGAGTGGTTGCGCAAAGATGGTATAAAGTCAATATCTGTAAATATGAAAAGACAACCAAATTTATTTAGTGATTTTTTTTCAGTACTTAAATTAGTTAAAGTTTTAAATACCTTAGAATTAGATATTATTGTAGTGTCTACTCCAAAAGCATCTTTATTAGGTGCCATTGCCACAAAATTATCTAAACATCGGACTAAAGTGCTGATTTATATGATTCGAGGTCGAGCATATGAAAATTTTGAAGGAATAAAAAGGCTAATATTTAAAAGCATAGATAAATTAATATGCAAGTTGTCTACAAATGTTTTATCAATATCTTCTGAACTGAGAAATGCCTACTCTAATGAAGGAATATGTGAGTTGGAGAAAATTACTGTATTAGGTAAAGGCTCAAGTAATGGTGTAGATTTAAGCCGTTTTTCATTACTTAAATATGCACAAAATGATCTATTACAAGTTAGATCTCAATATGGTATCAAGCAGAATGATTTCGTATTTTTATATTGTGGCAGATTGCGAAAAGAAAAAGGCACAGATGAATTGATATCGGCTTTTATTGAAGTATCTGAATCTTACAGTAATACGCATCTTTTATTAGTCGGTGAGTATGAAGATTTTGATTGTGTTAGTGATGAAAATAAAAAGCTAATTGATGAATCTTTTAATATAACGTTAATCAATTGGACTAAAAATGTTGAAGCTTTTTATGCTATATCTGATGTCTTTGTTTTTCCTTCATATCGTGAAGGTTTTGGCAATGTGGCCATTGAAGCTTCTGCAATGGAGTTGCCGGTAATAGGTTATGATGTCGTTGGTCTTAGAGAGTCTATAGAAGATGATTTTTCTGGTATCTTAGTTGATAAAGGTTCTGTTGAACAGCTGACGGCCGCAATGACGCTTTTATACGATAATGAAAGTTTAAGGGTTCAATTAGGAACACAAGGTCGAATGAGAGTAGAAAAGTATTTTGAAGATAGAGTCGTTTGGTCAAGGTTGAATGATTTTTATTCAGGGCAGATTGAAAAATGAGCTTGTTAATAACCGGATACTCAGGTTTTGTTGGGGAACATTTGTGTAGAAGTTTGCTTGGGACTCAAGAGTTAATTTTTTTAGGCCGAAAAGAGATTAACTTTGGAACGTTTTTCAAGCACAATATAGATAATAATTCTGATTATTCTATTGCTCTGAAGGAAGTAAGTTGTGTAATCCATATTGCTGCACGTGTTCACATAATGAAGGATGAGTCACTAGATCCTATTACAGAATTTAGAGCAGTAAATACACAAGGAACTCTAAACTTAGCGCGTCAAGCTGTAGATGCAGGTGTTAAACGTTTTATATTTGTTAGCTCTATAAAAGTCAATGGTGAAAGCACTACTAGTAAATGCTGTTTTACTGCAAGTGATGAGCCCGCACCTAAGGATCCTTATGGAGTGTCTAAAGCTGAAGCAGAGCAGCAGCTACTTAAGCTTGGGGAAAAAACGGGAATGGAAATTGTAATCATTAGACCACCTTTAGTTTATGGGCAGGGAGTGAAAGCTAATTTTGCTTCTTTAATGAGTTTAGTAAATAAAGGAATTCCTTTGCCCTTTCGTGCTATAAATAAAAATAAACGAAGCTTAATATCAGTTTATAATTTAGTTGATTTAATAAAGGTGTGTATTGAACACCCTAAAGCAGCAAATCGAGTATTTTTAGCTTCTGACGATAATGATTTATCTACTGCCGAAATGGTTGCGCTAATGGCTAAGGTGCAGTTTAAGAATAATTTAGCTTTACCTGTGCCGGTTTGGTGCTTTAAGTTTGCTGGAAAATTACTTAACAAGCGTGATGTGATTGATAGGTTAACTGGTTCATTACAGTTAGATATTACTTACACAAAGAATACTCTTGATTGGACTCCCCCATACTCAGTTGAACATGGTTTTAAACTGGCTGCTAAAAAACTTTAATAAAATAATTAATGGATTTATTAATGATACGCTTACTCGATTTTTTGTTTTCGCTCTTTGGTTTGTTACTTTTATTACCGTTTTTAGTGATTTTATACATTATTGGTTTATTTGATACCGGTTCACCTATTTTTATTCAAGAGCGTGTTGGCCGCAATAAAAAACCGTTCACTTTAGTGAAATTTAGAACAATGACGGTTGATACAGCATCTGTTGCAAGTCATTTAGCAAGCACTACATCAATAACCACTTTTGGTGTTTTCTTGCGCAAAACAAAGTTAGATGAATTACCACAGCTTTGGAATGTAGTAAAAGGAGAAATGAGTTTAGTTGGTCCTCGACCAGGTTTGTTTAACCAACCAGAGTTGATTTTAGCTCGTGACGCTAAAGATATTTATGCTGTCCGACCTGGTATTACCGGTTTGGCTCAGGTAAATGATATTGATATGTCTACTCCAGAATTATTAGCAACATTTGATCGTGAAATGATCGATAATTTAACTATGAAGAATTATTTTAAATATATTTTTATGACTGTTATGGGTAAAGGTAGCGGTGATAGAGTCAAATAAGCATATTATATCTTTTTTCTTTCTTTTAATGTTTTCCGTTTTGGTTTTTAAGGGCTTATATGGATATTACAGTAGTTGGCACCGGTTACGTTGGTTTGTCTAATGCAATGCTACTAGCACAACATAATAATGTTATAGCATTAGATATAGATAGTTCTAAGATTGATTTATTAAATTCGAAAAAATCTCCAATTGTCGATCAAGAAATAAGTAGCTTTTTATTACGTACAGATTTGACGTTCAGTGCTACAACGGATAAAACTAGTGCTTATAAACAATCTCAATTTGTCATTATTGCTACACCAACGGATTATGATGTTGAAACAAATTATTTTAATACTTCTTCAGTAGAAGCTGTGATTAAAGATGTTATTTTGCATTGTCCAGATGCCGTTATGGTTATTAAGTCAACAGTTCCTGTTGGATTTACACAATCAATTAAACAAAAATATAACACTAACAATATTATTTTTTCTCCTGAATTTTTACGTGAAGGTAAAGCGCTTTACGATAATTTACATCCTTCCCGCATTGTTGTCGGTGAGCAGAGTGAAAGAGCTAAGGCTTTTGCAGATTTATTGAAGCAAGGAGCTGTAAAGCAAAATGTTGAAGCACTGTTTACTGATTCTACTGAAGCGGAAGCTATAAAGTTATTTTCTAATACGTATCTTGCTATGCGTGTTGCCTATTTTAATGAGTTAGACAGTTATGCAGAGGCTCATGGATTAAACAGTAAGCAAATTATTCAGGGCGTGAGTTTAGACCCTCGTATTGGTAATCATTATAATAATCCTTCTTTTGGTTATGGTGGCTACTGTTTACCAAAAGATACTAAGCAATTAAAAGCAAATTATGCTGATGTACCTAATAATATAATTAGTGCAATTGTTGATGCTAATACTACACGAAAAGATTTTATTGCCGACTCTATTATTAAACGCAATCCTACTATTGTAGGCGTATATCGTTTAGTAATGAAAACAGGTTCTGACAACTTTAGAGCTTCCGCAATTCAAGGTATTATGAAGCGAATTAAAGCTAAAGGGATTGAGGTTGTTGTATATGAGCCGTCTCTTGAACAAGATGAGTTTTACCACTCTCGTGTTATTAAAGATTTAAATGAATTTAAACAAATTTCTGATGTTGTGGTTTCTAATCGTATGGTTGATGAGCTAGATGATATTATTGAAAAAGTTTACACTCGAGATTTATTCGGTAGTGATTAGCTATTAGTATAATTTGTTAAATTTGTTAAATTTGTTAAATTTGTTAAGGGATAACATGAAGTATTTAGTTACAGGTGCAGCTGGATTTATTGGTGCTGCAACCACACATAAATTATTAGCAGCCGGTTATGATGTAGTTGGTATTGATAATTTAAATGATTACTATGATGTTAATTTAAAATTAGCTCGGCTTGCTCAATTTGAAAATCATGAAAATTTTATTTTTATTAAAATGGATATCGCAGATCGTCTTTTAATGACTGAGTTATTTCAAACTCATCAATTTGATAAGGTCATTCATCTTGCTGCACAAGCTGGTGTTCGTTACTCTATTGAAAACCCAAATGCTTATGCCGACTCTAATTTAGTCGGTCATTTAAACGTACTTGAAGGCTGTCGTCATAATAACGTCAAGCACTTAATTTATGCTTCATCGAGTTCTGTATATGGCTTAAATGAAAAAACTCCTTTTGCGACATCAGATAGTGTTGATCATCCTGTATCTTTGTATGCAGCAACTAAGAAAGCCAATGAGTTAATGGCGCATAGCTATTCACATTTATATCATTTACCAACAACTGGGTTACGCTTTTTTACTGTTTATGGTCCTTGGGGACGTCCAGATATGGCACCATATATTTTTACTAACAAGATACTTAATGGTGACACTATAGACATTAACAATAACGGTGATATGTGGCGTGATTTTACTTACATTGATGATATTGTAGAAGGCGTTGTACGAGCCGCTGATGTAGTCCCTGTTGTTAATCCTCAATGGAGTGTTGAAAGTGGCTCACTGGCAGCTAGTTCTGCACCTTACGCGGTTTATAACATTGGTCATGGCAGTCCGATTAACCTAATGAATTTTGTTGAAGCGATTGAAACTGAAATAGGTATCACAGCACGCAAGAACTTTCGTGAAATGCAAGCTGGTGATGTTTATCAAACTTACGCCGATACCAAAGATCTATTTGCTTCAACCGGTTATATCCCCGAGGTCAGTGTACAAGTAGGTGTTAAACGTTTTGTTGATTGGTTTCGAGAATTCTATCGCTAATATTTATAGTCTATTTCGTTAAAGTTTAAGTAATTTTTATTATTATAATTGTTTGTTCACATTTAATATTTAGGAGCGGAAAATGGACTTTTTGCAAACCATATTTTCCTTGTCCAGAGCTAATAAACGCTTAGTAAGCCTTGTTGTAGACTCAATATTTTTAATGGTGGCTTTTTGGGGTGCATTATTAGTCCGACTTGATGATGTTAATGTATTAAGCAATATTGCCAATTGGGTTGTTATCTTAACTGTTGTGCCTTTTAGTTTATTTGTATTTACTCGGCTAGGGCTTTATCGCGCTGTATTAAGGTATATGGGCTTACAAGCCCTTATGGCCATTTTAGGGGGGGTTGCTTTTTCAACATTTTCCCTAATTTTGGTGTTATTCTATGGAAACGTAAGTATCCCAAGAACGGTGCCATTAATTTATATCGCTTTTGCCCTTGTGCTTGTGGGTGGATCGCGTGCGTTAGTACGTTCGCTAGTGGGCACCGGGATGAAACGTGTCGGTGAACCGGTGATCATTTATGGTGCTGGTGTCAGCGGAAGGCAGTTATTGACCTCATTAGTACAAAGCCATGAATATTACCCATTCGCTTTTGTCGATGATGATGAATGCTTGCATGGCACTGTGATTCAAGGCGTTCATGTTCATTCCCCTTCTATTATTCGTAAACTAATTAAACAGAAAACAGCTACCAAAGTGTTACTTGCAATGCCTAGTGCTAGCCGAGCTAAGCGTCAAGTGATATTGACTCGCTTAGAACCCTTAGCTGTACAGGTATTAACTATTCCAGCAATGTCCGATTTGGTTAATGGCTCTAAGCTTTACACAGATATTAAAGAAGTCGAAATTGATGACTTACTTGGTCGTGATGCCGTTGCACCTCGTGAAGACCTGCTGACTGCCAATATTATGGATAAAGTGGTTATGGTGACCGGAGCGGGTGGTTCTATTGGCTCTGAGTTATGTAGACAGATTTTAAAACAGTCTCCTAAAAAGTTAATCCTTTTTGAACTGTCTGAATTTGCCTTGTATGCCATTGAGCGTGAGTTAAATTCCATGGCGAAAGAACTTGGCCTAAACGTTAGAATTTTGCCTTTGCTGGGTTCTGTGCAACGCGAGAATCGTGTGCAAGCGGTGATGGAGTCTTTTGGAGTGCAAACTGTTTACCATGCAGCTGCTTATAAACATGTGCCTTTAGTTGAACATAATGTAGTAGAAGGTGTACGTAATAATGTATTTGGTACTCTTTATACTGCTAGAGCGGCTATAGCTGCAAAAGTTGAAACCTTTGTATTAGTGTCTACAGATAAAGCCGTGCGGCCAACTAATGTGATGGGCACAACTAAACGCATGGCGGAGCTAGTTTTACAGGCATTGTCTCGCGAAAATCATCAAACTCGGTTTTGTATGGTGCGGTTTGGTAACGTACTTGGGTCATCGGGCTCGGTTGTGCCGTTGTTTAGAACCCAAATTGCTAACGGTGGGCCCGTTACTGTCACGCACCCTGATATCACTCGTTTTTTTATGACCATTCCTGAAGCATCGCAATTAGTAATCCAAGCTGGCGCTATGGGCAAGGGCGGTGATGTTTTTGTGTTAGATATGGGGAACTCGGTCAAGATTGTTGATTTAGCTCAAAAGATGATTCGTTTAAGTGGTTATGAAGTGCGCAGTGATAACAATCTTGATGGTGATATTGCTATCGAGTTTAGTGGATTGCGCCCTGGTGAAAAGTTATACGAAGAACTGCTGATTGGTGATGATGTGACCGGTACTGAACACGAAAGAATTATGACTGCAAACGAGTTATATCTGACCTGGAAAGAGTATTCTGTCATCCTCGATCGCTTAGATGCTGCTTGTCATGATTTTGACCATGAATTGATTCGAGACATTTTACTTAGCACGCCAACAGGTTTTGCTCCAACTGATGGCATTTGTGATTTAGTGTATCAACAAAAAGCTAAAAATATCGCATCAGTAAACAAAGTTGTTAACTTTGTTTCTTAGTATTTTAGATATTACTCTTTATTATTTATAACTGATGATTTATCGAGTTTCAGTTAGTTGTTAGTTTCAGCTAGCTGTTAATTTATCCTTATTACTCGTGAAGTCTACAGTCAGTTTAGGTCTATTTGACAAGGATTTATTATGAAAGTTGTTATTCCAGTGGCTGGTCTAGGTACTCGTATGTTACCCGCTACCAAAGCTATCCCTAAAGAAATGTTACCATTAGTTGATAAACCGTTAATTCAATATATTGTCAATGAGTGCGTGGCTGCTGGGGTTAAAGAGATTGTCTTAGTGACTCATGCCAGTAAAAATGCGATTGAAAACCATTTTGATAAATCATATGAGCTTGAGTCGACCTTAGAAAAGCGGGTAAAACGTCAATTACTACATGAAGTACAAGCCATTTGCCCTAAAGATGTGACCATAATGCATGTGCGTCAAGGTGAAGCCAAAGGTTTAGGCCATGCGGTATTATGTGCTTACCCTTGTATAGGTAATAGCCCATTTGCAGTAGTGTTACCAGACGTTATTTTAGATGAATATACTGCGAATCAAAAAACTGAAAACTTGGCAGCGATGATTGCCCGTTATAAGGCCTCTTTTGCTAGCCAGATTATGGTTGCTCCAGTACCTGAATGTGACGTTAATAAATACGGCATAGCTGATTGTAATGGTGTTGAGATAGCACCAGGTGATTCCGCTACGATTAAAAGAATGGTTGAAAAGCCTGCTATCGGTGAAGCCCCGTCTAATCTAGCGGTTGTTGGTCGTTATGTGTTATCTGAAAAAATCTGGGCTTTATTGGCTAAAACACCAGCGGGTGCCGGTGATGAAATTCAGTTAACTGACGCGATTGATATGCTAATTGAGCAAGATACCGTTGAAGCCTTTAACATGACCGGTAAGTCACACGATTGTGGCGATAAGCTTGGCTACATGAATGCTTTTGTTGAATATGGCCTACGCGATGCTAAGTTAGGCGCGGATTTCAGAAAAAGTGTTGAAAAAATTCTGCTCGAACAGTAATTTTTACTGATAATTTGAAAACCAACTTATATCTAGTTGGTTTTTTGCTTTTTGCATTTTGCATTTTGCCTAGATCAGCTGCGCTGCTAGGACGCTACGCGGCTAGATGTTAAGAATAGGGCGCCTGCGGCTGCTAGGACGACCTTCGGTCTTCGAGGACGCTTTGCTGCTAGATGCTATAAAATCTTAGCAGCGAAGCTGTTCTTAGCAGGACGAAGTCCGCCCTAGAAGCGCAGCACACTATCCGCGTAGCGGCCTAGAATCTAAGAAGCGGAGCGACTCTAGCAGGACGCAGTCCGCTCTCTGGCGAGCCTGCGAGTTCCTAGAACCTAGCAGGACGAAGTCCGTCCTAGAACTTAGCAGTGACGAAGTCACGTCCTAGGTACTTAATTTTTAATTTTGGAGTTTTTATGTCTCGTAAGTATTTTGGCACCGATGGTGTGCGTGGAAAAGTAGGGACGTTTCCTATTACGCCTGATTTTGCTATGAAGTTAGGTTGGGCTGCAGGCAAAGTATTAGCGTCAACTGGTACTCAAGAAGTATTGATCGGTAAAGATACTCGCAGCAGTGGTTATATGTTGGAGTCGGCGATTGAAGCCGGTTTATCTGCTGCGGGTGTTAACGTAGCATTAATTGGCCCAATGCCAACTCCAGCTGTGGCGTATTTAGCGTCTACATTCCGTGCCGATGCTGGTGTTGTGATCAGTGCATCACATAATCCGTTTTATGATAATGGCATTAAGTTTTTCTCAAATTCAGGCACTAAGCTTAATGACGAGCAAGAGCTTGAAATTGAAGCTTTACTCGACCAGGCGTTAAATCATAATGCGATGGAGTGTGTTTCATCTGAATTATTAGGTAAAGTCCGCCGGATTACTGATGCCGCGGGTCGTTACATTGAGTTTTGTAAAGGCGTATTTGCTAAAGATTTAACCTTAGCAGGCCTGAAAATTGTCGTCGATAGTGCTAACGGTGCGGCGTATCATATTGCGCCCAACGTATACCGTGAGTTAGGTGCTGAGGTGATTAGCATTAATGATAAGCCTAATGGCACCAATATTAACGACCATTGCGGCGCGACCCATTTAGACAGTTTGCAAACAGCGGTTATGGTGCATGAAGCTGACTTAGGCATTGCGATGGACGGTGACGCTGACCGGGTGATGTTTGTTGACCATAATGGCCATGTTGTTGATGGCGATCAAATTTTGTATATTCTGGCCAAAACAGCTAAGCAACAAGGTACTTTAAGTGGCGGTGTTGTTGGTACATTAATGTCTAACCTTGGCCTTGAGATCGCGTTAAAAGAAATGGATATCCCGTTTAAACGCGCCAAAGTCGGTGACCGTTATGTGGTTGAGCAATTAAAAGCCACTGGCTGGCGCATTGGCGGCGAAGGTTCTGGCCATATTTTACACCTTGACCATGCCTCTACTGGCGATGCTGTTGTGGCGTCATTATTAGTACTACAAGCAGTATTACAGTCTGGCCAGTCATTAGCTGAGATAGTATCGGGTATGAAAAAGTTACCTCAAGTACTGCTCAATGTTCGGCTAACCGCTAATAACGCTGATGAAATCTTAGCTTCTGCAGCAGTAAAACAAGCTGTGATAGAAGCCGAAGCCGTACTTGCCGAAAACGGTAGAGTATTATTACGTAAATCTGGCACCGAACCGCTTATCCGCGTAATGGTTGAATCAACAGACCCAGAAATGTCACAGGCGCAAGCAGAGCATATCGCTAAAGTAGTCACTAGCTTCTAGGTTCTAGGCCGCTATGCGGATAGTGCGATTCGCTTCTAGGGCGGACGTTGTCCTGCTAAGGACAGCTGCGCTGTTGAGCTTAGATGCTAGATGCTAGATGCTAGATGCTAGAGTCTAGTGCGCTTCGCTTCTAGGGCGGACTTCGTCCTGCTAAGGACAGCTGCGCTGTTAAGCTTAGATGCTAGTGCGCTACGCTTCTAGGACGGACGTTGTCCTGCTAAGGACAGCTGCGCTGTTGAGCTTAGATGCTAGAATCTAGTGCGCTGCGCTTCTAGGGCGGACATTGTCCTGCTAAGTACTGCTGCGCTGTTGAGCTTAGATGCTAGACTCTAGGCTCTGTTCTCAGCTTTCTAGCATCTTTAATCTTTGACTGTTTATTTTTGATCATTGTTCCGATGATTTTTGCTAATTCTTTTGCTTCGTTGACTAGCATTAATGAAGTTTTTTTGTCTAAAAATCCTGCTTCAACTCCTATGTATAGCTGGGTTACTAACTCGCCTAATGAACCTTTTGCATAGTATAAAAACCTTATTTTTTCCTTTGTTGTATCCCTTTCTTCACCTTCTGCAATATTTGATGGGACAGATAAGCCTGAACGAGTTATCTGATCTTTGAAACCCCAATTATCAACCTTTTCCGTTAATTTATAAATTTCACAAGATAATCTGGATGCTCTTTTCCATACATCTAATTGTTCAAATCTCATGTGTTCTCCATTTATTCTAGCTTCGCTTTGCTGCTAAGTTTAGGGCAGTTTCGCTGTGCTATTTGCTTTTATAGAATCTAGCCGCGTAGCGTCCTAGCAGCGCAGCGATCTAGGCTGTTGCTAAGATTTTATAGAATCTAGCCGCGTAGCGTACTAGCAGCGCAGCGATCTAGGCTGTTGCTAAGATTTTATAGAATCTAGCCGCGTAGCATACTAGCAGCGCAGCGATCTAGGCTGTTGCTAAGATTTTATAGAATCTAGCCGCGTAGCTTACTAGCAGCGCAGCGATCTATGCTGTTGCTAAGATTTTATAGAATCTAGCCGCGTAGCGTACTAGCAGCGCAGCGATCTAGGCTTTATCATTCTTTACCGATAACGATTTCTGCCTCTGGCAGCATTTTTCTATATTCGTTTGCTAGCGCTTTTTTGGCTTCATCGTCGCCGTGGACGATTCTGATGTGGCTGGGTTTGTGGTGCATGCGTTTGACGAAGTTGATGAGGTTGTGTTGGTCGGCGTGGGCGGAGTAACCGCTGATGGTGTGGATGGCGGCTTTGATATCAATCTTGAGTTCGTTGATGTAAACGTATCCGCCTTGTGGGCCGTAGGTTTGTATGTCGCGGCCGGTAGTGCCTCTGGCTTGATAGCCGACAAATAGAACGTCTGTGGTGGGTTTTGATAAGAAGCGGGCGAGGTAGTTGCTTATCCGCCCGCCGGTGCACATGCCGGATGCGGCGATGATGATGGCGGGTTTATTAACTGAGTCTAAATAATTGATAACGGCGAGGTGGTCTTGGTGGCTGTCTATGGTGATGAGTTGGTTGAAGTCGAGTGGGTGGCGTCCCTGGGCAAGCTTACCTTTGGCTTCGTTGTCCCAGAGTGTTTTGAACTGACGATATTTTTCGGTAAAGTTAGCTGCCATGGGAGAGTCGACGATAATGTCGATGCTTTGCCATACCGGGTTGTGTTTATTGCGATGAATAATGTGTTCAAATTCGTATAATAGCTCTTGGGTTCTGCCGATGCTAAATGCAGGAATGAGTATCACTCCGTTATCTTTTACGGCGCTTTCGATGATATTTTTGAGTTGCTTGCTGCGCTCTTTACGACCTTGATGATTTTTATCGCCGTAGGTGGATTCAATGACTAAGGTATCTGCTCTGTAAGGGCTTTTGGGGCTAGCAAGTAACGGCGCGTAGGTTGCGCCTAAGTCACCAGAAAATACCACGCGGTGATTTGCGTTGCTGGTTTTGGCATTCGTTTTAGGGCCGCTTAAGTCTATTTCGACATAGGCTGAGCCGAGTATGTGGCCGGCAGGTTTAAATTTAAGTTTCGCGCTGGTATACGTCGCTGTTGTCTGTTCAGTTTCGATTGAAGCGCTATTTGAATTTGTTGTCGTTGTTGCCGGAGGGTTGATTGGTAGCGTTATCCACTGGCCATAATCTACAGCTACAAGCAGTTTGTTGAGTCTATTAACGCAAGCTTGAATGAGTTTTTTATCGCGAGTGACACCGACTTTTAAGGCATCTTCTATTACCAGTGGTAATAGTGCCGCTGTGGCGGTTGTGGCATATATTGGTTGGTTAAATCCTGCTGCCAGTAAATAGGGAATACGCCCTACGTGGTCAATATGACAATGGGTAATGATGAGGGCTTTGATATTACTAATGTCAAAGGTGATTTGCAGCTGTTCTGCTGAACTTTTTCCGGCAGTTTCTGCCCCTTGAAATAAACCACAATCGATAAGATAACTGCTGATGTTGTTGCCGTTTCCGTGATTATGACTGTTGTTATTATTGTCGTTATTCACATCTAGTTGATGACATGATCCTGTTACGCCGTTAACCGCTCCATGGTGAATGATTTGCATGTTAGTCCTTTAATTGTATTTAACGAGAATTGCATTTAACGAGAATTGTATTAAGTACGGTTAGTTAACTTAGCAGTGGTTTTGTGATTTTGCGAGGTTCTGGGCTCTAAGATCTAGGCCGCTACGCGGATAGTGCGCTGCGCTTCTAGGGCGGACTGCGTCCTGCTAAGAAAAAGATAACAAGCGGTAACAGACGAATAAGCGGTAGCAAGCGGTAACATGCGGTAGCGGGCGAGGAAATAGATAACAAGCGGTGACAGGCGATAACAAACGAACTAGATTCTAGTGCGCTGCGTCCTGCTAAGGACGGCTTTGCTGCTAAGGAAATAGTGTAACGGTCATTTATTTATGATGATTCGATAATGATTTACGACCACTATTAGCTAATCGTAAGGTAGTGGGCTAAGTGAAAGTTAATTACACACTTAGCGAGAATGCTGCAAAGCGTAGTGCTTAGTATTCTGCTTTTGGCATGATTTACTTTGGGTGAGATTACTAGAGGGATTAGATTAAGAGGGTAATCATACCTGGCATTATATCGGACATCACATCGGAGATCATATCGCTTGCCGATCTTGGTTTATGTTAAAGGCGTGTTCATGCAAACACGTCTCTTAAACCAGATAAAAGTGATTGTTTTCACTTCAAGCTTGTAAAGTGACTTCTATGCTGGTTAAGCCGTTTATAGTCATTAATGATATGACCTTTAGGCAACGTCATTAAACTCAGATGCCACTCGGTCGCCAAGTGCATTCAACATTTCAACTTCACCTTTAAATACCGCCACGATGATTTTATCCACTTTGTATTCCGTTGGGATAATCACACGTCCGCTTACGCCTACTTCGAGATCGTATAACACTTCGGCTATGGGTTTAATGGCGAGTTCAGCTGGGTAGTAAAGTACTGTTATCGTCTGCGTTGTCATAATTGTATCCATACATTTTCTGGGTGCCCAGATGATCCTTTCTTATGTTAAATAATATACAAACCTAGCGTTGTTATCATGATTTAACTCTCTCGCAAATGAGAGGATTAACCGTACCGTATACGCAACACCTAATGGATCGGAATCATAGTCGTTTAGATGCATGCAGTAAAGCGCAATAAACCCTTATTCAACGATTAAAAAACAGTGTTTCTTGTTTAGCCTAAGCCGATTTTAGCGTCTGTAAAATACTGCAATCCTTAATCTGATGGCTTTTACAGCAGCTCGCGAGTGCGGCTAATGATTGCTCTAAGAGTGCCAATTCCCGCTGAGTTTGTTGAATGCGAGCAAGTTGTTCGGCAATGATGTTGTCGACCAAGGCGCACGACGATTTTGGGTCTTGTTGTGTATCAACCAAACGCTTGATGTCATCGAGTCCAATGTTTAATTCTCTGCATCGTCTTATAAATATCAATGTCTCGATATCTTTTTCTTGGTAATGACGATAGCCATTACTGGTACGGATTGGCGGGGAGAGTAGACTAATCTGTTCATAGTATCTGATGGTTTTAACCGATACCTGAGCAATTAATGCCAATTCACTTATTTTCATATTGACCTTCCAGTGGCTGTAACCTTTAAGCTTAAGCATATCATTTTTCGATAATGTGTTGTTATAAGGAAGTTGTATGTTGAGTTATTCCGCGGCGTCATTAATTTTGTCGCTAGGTGTTATTGTGGTGAGTGAAGCCAGTGCGGTGGACGACTCGATAAATACGTCTGGGCAGAGTGCAAATCACAGTGAGAATGACAGTAAGAGTCACAGTGAAAGCCACAGTGCAAACCCTCAACATTCTGAGCATGATGCCCCACAAGCGGATGTTGATGAACACGAGCATGAACACGAAGAAGAAATGGAAACCATTGTCATACAAGCCACTCGCTCTGGGCGAATTGCCGATGAACAACCTATTCGAGTCGAGGTGATTAACCGCGAAGAGATTGAAGAAAAAGCGGCGATGAGACCGGGTAATATTTCTATGTTGGTGGCTGAAACGGGCGGTGTAAGATTACAAACTACCTCACCGGCGTTAGGCAGTGCCAATATTCGCCTACAAGGCTTATATGGTCGTTATACCCAATTACTGGCCGATGGTTTACCGCTGTACGGTAATCAAGCTGGGTCGATTGGTTTGTTGCAAGTGCCGCCGACTGATTTAAGTCGCGTTGAAATTATTAAAGGCTCGGCATCATCACTTTATGGTGGTTCAGCACTCGGTGGGGTGATTAACCTTGTGTCTCGAACGCCTGGCGATGAACTCAGTGGTGAAGTGTTGGTCAATGCAACCACGCGCGATGGTCAGGATGTGACCACCTATTTTGAGTCGCCATTGAGCGAGAATGTAAAAGGCTCGGTGACGGCAGGAGCTCATTATCAAGACAAGCAAGATATTGATAGTGACGGCTGGATCGATCTGGCAGGTTATGAGCGATACACAGTGCGTCCGCGTTTATTTTGGGAAGGACAAGAAGGACAAGCACTGTATGTGACTAGCGGGTTTATGACCGAGCAGCGCACTGGCGGTACTTTAGGTGATAACACGGTCGCTGATGGCACTTCGTTTGAACAATCGCAAGATTCCGATAGGCTTGATGGCGGCCTGGTGTTTAGTATGCCGTTATTAGAGTCATTGACGTTTAATACACGCGCATCGGCGATGGTACAAGATCATGTGCATGTTTATGGTGCCGATATAGAAGAAGACCAACACGAGAGTTATTTGCTTGAAAATAGCATTGCAGGTTATACCGATAATAGTGATTGGGTTGTTGGTTTAGCCTATCAGTCTGAAATCTTTGCCTCTGAGACTTTTCCTGAGTTTGATTATTCTTATAAAGTGCCGGGTGCATTTGCTCAACTTGATTATGAGCTGACAGACCAAATCACCACCTCTTACAGTGCGCGCATTGATGAGCACAGTGAATATGGTACTCAATTTAGCCCAAGAGTGTCGGTGCTTTATCGCCCAAGTGACTTAACCATAAGAGGCTCTTATGGGGAGGGGTACTTTGCCCCTACACCGTTTGTTGAAGAGATTGAGGCCGCAGGATTGTCAAGATTAGCGCCGATTGACAACTTACAAGAAGAGCGCGCTAAAACGGCATCGCTTGATGTGAGTTATACCTTTGATGATGTGGAAACGAGTTTGACTTTGTTTGGCTCGAATGTGGATAACGTCACGGGTTTAGAGGCTTTCTCTGCCAATAACGATGGTTCCTTAGATGCTGTTAGGTTAGTTAATGCACCCGGCGAAAGTCAGATCCGTGGTTCTGAAGTGTTGCTGCGTTACTATTTAGGCGATGTTAAGTTGACCGCAAGTTACTTGTATTTAGACGCAACTGAAGTGTCACCCGACGGGGACGGCCGTAGAGCCATTGCTTTAACACCACGTCATTCTGGTGGTTTTGTTGCTATGTGGGAGCAACATGGCAACTTTAGAGCGGGTTTTGAAGCTTATTATACCGGCACTCAAAACGTTAACGATAACCCTTATATTGATGAAACTAATCCTTATTGGCATCTTGGTTTAATGGGCGAAATTACTGTTGGCAGAGTCAGTTGGTTTATTAACTTAGAAAACTTACTCGATGTAAAACAAACCGATGAACATCCAATGTTACTGCCTAATAGAGCGCCTAGCGGTCAGTGGACTACCGATATCTGGTCGCGTAATGATGGCTTTATTGCTAACGCAGGTGTAAGAGTTAAATTTGGTCATTAATCGCGTTTTGCTCGTGTAAGTTGACCCGTCACAAAAAAGATAAACCGTCAGTCTAATACTGGCGGTTTCTATTTCATTTCCATTTTCACCGTATTTCTCCTTTAATTCACTTCCTCTGGCTAATTCACTTATCCTTGTTAATCAATTATTCGCATATATAAAAGGCGACAATTATTGATACACAAAAAATATGCATTTATCGGTCAGTTTTGTCACACTTGCATAAAGAATTAATATAAAAAGCAACAATAAGGACAAGTAATGAAAACGTTTTCTCTGGTGTTAACCAGTTTAGCCATTGCAATATCGGGCATGGCGCACGGGGCAGAAATTGACGCTAAGTACATTCAGCGAATAGGCCCAGTAAATCAAGTCTCAGCAGCGCCATTATCGAAAAGTGCCCATGCAGATGCGCTGCGTGCTAATTTGGTTGCTCAGCTCAGCCAGGCTAATCACGCCAATAAGGTGACGATATTTAATCAGCCACTGTCTTGGCAAGCTGCATCAACTAAGGTTGAAGGCGAGGGCTGGTTAGCCTATCAAGTGCCAATGTCGACAGATCGTTTTACCCAAGGCACATTAACCGTTAACGGGCTTGAAAATCCTCAAGTGTATTTGAATGGGCAACTGCTTAAATCTGCCGATAAAGTCGAACTTGAGCTGACAAATGGTGACTATCACCTTGTGGTATTGGCCGATGGCCAGGCGCAAGATAGCGCATTTAGCCTTGATTGGCAGGGTAAAAGTGAAGTTGATAATCTCGACTTTACTGCACAAAAAACACAGCGAGTATCTGCGGAGCAGTTATTTGATTCAAAAGTGATCAGTGGCTTAACCCTGTCACCTAATGGCAAGTATTTATTGCAATCGACCATTGAATACCAAGCTAGCCAAGGCGATACGCCGATTCAAGTGACCGAGTTACGTAAATTATCGGATAACAGCGTGATGTACCGCTGGCAAGATAACCGCCCAGGTAGTGCGGTTTGGTCAAGCGACGCTTCACAACTCGTTTTTGTGGCTAACAAACAAATTCAATTATTCAATGTTGCTGATTTGAGCATTAACGTTGTCGCGACTGATATGGACAATGTGTCTGGTTTACAGTGGTTAGGTAACACGGTGTTATTTAGCTGGGAAAAACCTTTTAAAGCCGATGACAAAGCGACATCAAAACGTTTTCAAGCATTAGAAGACCGCTGGAGTTATTGGCGTAACAACAGTCAACTTTATCAAGTAGATGTTGCCTCGGGCTTTATTCGTCAACTGACAGACAACAACGTCAGCAGTTCTTTGTTAGACAGTAATGCAGATAAAGGCAAACTATTGTTAACGCGCTCGCCTGTAGATTATGCACAGCCAGCCCATGGAATAACGCAGCTTGTTGAGCTGACGTTAGCTGATTTAAGCGAAACCATGATTGGTGAGTATCGCAGTTTTAATAGTGCACTATATGCTGATGACGGCATGTACATTACCGCTGGGCCGCGTTTTATGGACGGCATAGGAATACAAGATCCTAATATTGAAGTGAACGACTATGATGGTCAGTTATATTGGCGTGATGCTAAAGGCAATGTCAGTGCACTCAGTAAAGCGTTTGATCCTTCCATAGGCAGCATCACCAAGCTTGAAAATGATGATTTAATTGTGACGGTAACCGAAGGCGACCGTGCACCTTTGTATTTATTTGATAAAAGCAAAAAACACTTTAATCGAATAGACACCGGTGTGGATATGATAGACGGCTTTAGTGTTGCCATTGAGCAATCTACACCAACATTGGTATTTGCAGGTACCTCAGCCACTGCGCCGCAAAAAGCCTATAAAATGGCAGTTAATTCAAGCCGCAAACAGTTGCTGTTTGATAGTCAACAACTGAGCTATGCCAACACGCGTTTAGGTAAAATTGAAGATTTTGATTTTACCAATACCCATGGGCATAACATTGATGGCCGTGTTTATTTACCTGCCGACTTTGATGCCAGTAAAAAGTATCCCGCATTAGTGTATTACTATGGCGGCACCTCACCTGTAGGGCGTCATTTTACCGGGCGTTGGCCATTTAATTTATGGGCAGCCCAAGGTTATCTCGTGTATGTGTTACAACCAAACGGTGCAACCGGATATGGCCAAGCCTTTAGTGGCCGTCATGTTAATGCCTGGGGCAAGTACAGCGCTGACGATATTATTGAGGGTACTAAAGCTTTCTTAAATGCGTACCCGTCGGTTGATGCTAAACGTGTGGGAAATATGGGCGCATCTTATGGTGGTTTCATGACCATGTATTTGGCGACAAAAACCGATATTTTTGCGGCGTCAATGTCGCATGCGGGGATCAGTAATTTATCGTCTTACTGGGGCCATGGCTGGTGGGGTTATGGTTATTCTGGCGTGGCCAGCCGCGGCAGTTTTCCGTGGAATAACCCAGAACTCTATGTAGAACAAAGTCCGCTATACCATGCAGATAAAATTACCACGCCGTTATTGCTTATTCATGGTAACGCTGACACCAACGTACCAGTAGGTGAAAGCCATTATATGTACACCGCGCTTAAACTATTAGGCAAAGAAGTTGAGTTGGTTGAGTTTAACGATCAAGACCATCACATCAATAGCCGCCAAGCCCGCTTTGATTGGTGGAATACTACTATGGCATGGTTTGATATGAAGTTAAAAGATGAACCACAGTGGTGGAACAGTATCTATCCTGAGACAAAAGAACAGTAGTGACTTAACCTCAACTCGGGATAATAAGCGGTTATCAAACAGCCATTTGTCTCGCTAACCGTGTTGCATTGACTTGCAATAGGCTAGTTATTGATGCGTCTATGCGCCTTACTAGCAAAACAAACGACAAGTTTGATATTAAATAGGCCGAATATTGTCATTTTGCCTTACATATCCCACCTATTAACCCGAATTGAGGTTACTTAAGGTTAAACAGCCTCGCATTGCGAGGCTGTTTTTTTACGTGTGGGCAACGTGCGCAAAAGGACCTAATCAAAATAATGTGGTCATTGGAACGTTTGACGTTGAGCAACCACTTACATAGGTAAACTGTTGCACTAAGATACCGTTGTCATCATCAATAACAATGTGGTTAAACTGTCCACATTCAGTCCCGTGATAGCAGGGGGAACTCTCAATATACTGGGTAATACACAGGCTTAACACTCTTCCTTTAACCATGGCAGTAGCGCGTTGATGGTGTTGGTTTGGGTTGCTGCTGATTCTGATTGATAGCCGTATATGCGGATCCCAAATGTGACGGTCATCAGTTGAGCTGCATAGGCTTTAGCGGTTTCAGGCTCAAATAATTGGCTCAGGTAATGTTGATATACATGCTCA
This sequence comes from Shewanella sp. SR44-4, assembly GCF_014163715.1. NCBI lineage: Bacteria > Pseudomonadati > Pseudomonadota > Gammaproteobacteria > Alteromonadales > Shewanellaceae > Shewanella > Shewanella sp. SR44-4. The sequence goes on from NZ_JACJDU010000032.1 coordinate 44,522, forward strand.
ATCTCAGTTAATTGTGATGAGGCAAATTTGTATAGCTCGTTGCCTTGAGAGGCGAGTTCAAGTTGGGTTTTGATTAAGAAGCAGCCACAGTAATCACAAGACTTTGACTGCTCGACAATGTTGTCGAGGATCTGTCTAATACCTACTTTGACATCGTCAGCTTGTTGCATTAGTTGATGTATCGCCTCAATCGAAAACGTGGCGTAGCGTGCTAAGGCTGCTTGGAATAAGCCTTCTTTGCTATCGAATTCATAATATAAGCTACCCGGTTTTAATCCGGTGGCTTTAGTGATTTGCTGAATGCTCGATGCGGCATAACCATTTTGCCAAAATAGGGTGATGACCTTATCTAATACGTCCGCTCGTTCAAAATTTTTCTTTGCCATGACATCGATCCTCAATCGTTACTGACGCTATAATACCACTACTTGAATGATTGTTCAAAAACTGCTTGCGTTGTTGACATGATTTGATTATCTTGAATGAAAATTCAAGATAATCTGAGAAGCCATTATGTCATTATCCACTCAACTGACTGAAAAACGAGATGCCTCTGCAGCCAACTTACCTGCAGAGGTATTGGCGATCATGTCGGATGCGACCTTAAACTTGAAGCTATCCGGCATTATTGATAATGCGCCTAAGGCTGGCGATAAACTGGCTGCGTTTTCGTTAACCAATGCATTGGGCGTTACCCGCCATTTAACCGATTTATTAGCCAATGGACCGCTTGTGGTGACATTTTATCGTGGCAATTGGTGCCCTTATTGTAATTTAGCCTTGCGTGCTTATCAGCAGCATCTTGCTGAATTTAAACAGTTAGGGGCAACACTGGTGGCTATTACGCCTGAGTTACCTGATATGTCACTTTCAACGGCAGAGAAAAATGAGCTTGAGTTTGATGTATTGTCAGATGTGAATGTCGAGTATGCCAAAGCGCTTGGACTGGTGTTTACGTTACCTGATTCAATTCGTGATCTTTATAAGAAATTTGGTGTCGAAGTTGAGAAACATAATGGTGCTGAACAGTTTGATTTTCCGCTTGCTGCGACATTCGTAGTAGCCAAAGATGGCACCATTGTGAAAGCATTTGTTGATGCTGATTATACTTACCGTCTTGATCCTGAAGATATCATTAGCTCATTAAAAGCACTGTAGGGATCTGATTTATGATGTTTAAAAGCTTATTTGAATCTACAACCGTGATGGCATCTAGAATGAACATATTACCTAAAATAGTGTTGTTATCTAAAGCGCGAGTGATTGCGTCTTTGGTTTTACTGAGTAGCCTATTAACCAGCACAGTGTTTGCCGCTGATTATTCGGTGTTTCGCGAGCTAGATAGCCAGCATCCTCCCGGTAATGTGGCCGTGTCGTCTACAGGGCGAGTGTTCATGAGTAATCATCACTTTTACGGTGTTGATTCTAGAATTGTGGAGCTTAAAAAAGATGGCTCTATCGTTGATTATCCCAATACAGAATTTAATCAAAATCTTAATCCTGTTTTGGGCGTGGTAATTGATGAACAGGGTATTTTATGGATGCTTGAAACCGCTTCCGCTGATGGTGTCGGGCGACTTATCGGTTGGGATACTCAACAAAACAGCCTATACAAAACAATATCTTTAACTGCGTCAGTATTGCCCAGTAATTCATTTTTAAATGATCTTGCGGTCGATAGAAAGCACGAAACGGTTTATATCACCGATCCTGCTGGTGGCAGTAATGCGGCATTAATTGTAGTTGATTTAACGAGTGGCACAGCAAGACGAGTATTAGATGGCAGCGTTTATACCCGTCCCGAAGATGTTGATACGGTGATTAATGGCAATACTTTATCTATCGGTGGCCAGCCTATTCGTATAGGGGTTGATTCTCTGACCGTAGATCCGAACAACGAGTGGGTTTATTTTGGTGCATTGAGTGGTGAGAAGTTATATCGGATGCACACTCAATACCTACTGGATGCTAAATTATCGGCCAATATGTTACGCAGCAAAGTGGAGTTTTATGCCAATAAACCGATTAGCGATGGCATCACCATTGATAATGGCGGCAACATTTATGTTACTGACATAAGCCATAATGCTGTCGGTTATATCGACACAGATCGTCAATATCATATTTTGTATCAAGATGATGACAAGTTCAGTTGGTCTGACGGCTTTTCAACTACGGCTGATGGTAAGTTGTTAGTTACGGTGAATAAGTTACATCAGTCTCCAGCGGTCAATAACCAGCAAGACAAAAGTGATGGTCGCTACTATATCATTCAGTTCGACGCATTAACCGAAACGACAGTTGGGCGTTAGAGTTTGATAATTTGAAGCAAGAACCTAGATGACTAGAGCGCTTCGCTGCTAGATGCTATAAAATCAAAAGCTTAGACGACGAGATCGCTTCGCTGCTAGATGCTATAAAAGCAAAAGCCTAGACGACTAGAACGCTTCGCTGCTAGATGCTATAAAAGCAAAAGCCTAGACGACTAGAACGCTTCGCTGCTAGATGCTATAAAAGCAAAAACCCTAGATGACGAGATCGCTTCGCTGCTAGATGCTATAAAAGCAAAAGCCTAGACGACTAGAACGCTTCGCTGCTAGATGCTATAAAATCAAAAACCTAGACGACTAGAACGCTTCGCTGCTAGATGCTATAAATCAAAAGCCTAGACGACGAGATCGCTTCGCTGCTAGATGCTATAAAAGCAAAAACCTAGATGACTAGATCGCTTCGCTGCTAGATGCTATAAAAGCAAAAGCCTAGACGTCTAGATTCTAGCTGACTCGGTTCTATAAACATCACAGCGCAGCTGTCCCTAGCAGGACGCAGTCCGCCCTAGAAGCGCAGCGCTCTAGAATCTAGAATCTAGAATCTAGGATCTAAGCTTAACAGCGCAGCTGTCCCTAGTAGGACGTAGTCCGTCCTAGAAGCGCAGCGCACTATCCGCGTAGCGGTCTAGATTAGTAATAAATTTTAGAAACACTATATTTTTCAGTGTCTAGCTTGTAAAAAACTATTTTGTCGTCCAAAGTTAATGCCTATGACACTTAACTAATGATAAAAATGACCAGACTATCTAGTTATAAAAATGCGCTTAAATTGGGTATTGGAGTATTTGCTTTTGGCTTAGTCATTAGTTTTGTTACTGCTTTAAGTGTTAAGAATCAAAATAACACCATCATTACTCAATCTCTCGAAACGGTATCTGAACAAGTTGCTAACAATATTATTGATCGGATCGTTTTGTATCAATATGGTTTACGAGGTGCTCGAGGTGCCGTTTCCACTATCGGTGAAGACAAAATAACCCGCGAAATTTTTAGAAAATATAGCTTAACGCGTGATATTGAGAGTGAATTCCCTGGCGCTCGTGGGTTTGGTTATATCCGACGTGTTCCTGTAGCCGATGAAGCTGATTTTGTTGCCAAAGCTAAACTTGATGATTGGCCAAATTACAGTGTACGTCAGCTTAACCCTCATGATGATGAACGGTATTTGATTGACTATATTGAACCCATTGAGCGTAATCTTGCCGCTGTCGGTTTGGATATTTCCTCTGAGCAAAACCGCAAAAATGCCGCACAACAAGCGTATTTAACTGGTGAAGTGCGCTTAACTGGGCCGATCACGTTAGTGCAAGCAACAGGTAATCCTTTACAAGCCTTTCTCATTTTAATGCCCATTTACCGTACTGGTTTTACCCCATCAACCGAAGCATTAAGGGAGCAACAAGCTTTTGGTTGGAGTTATGCACCGTTAGTTGCCAATGAAGTTTTTGATAAGATCAGTTTATCCCGTAAGACCACAAAATTATTGATCAATGATGTGACCGATGCTCAAAATAATGTCGTGTTTTATGAAACCCATGTAGATGATGTAAATCCGTTATCGGATTATTCAGTTACATTAGATCGCGAAATATTTGGGCGTAAATGGCATGTATCGTTAGTGGCTTATCCCGAGTTTGTCAGTGGTTTACACTTAAGTTCACCTAATATTGTGTTTAGTTATGGTGCGATTGTTAGTTTGTTATTGGGCGGGCTTATTGGTTTTTACGGCTACGCATTAGGTCGTAAGCGCCTAATTTTGGAAGATAATGAAAGACGTGCCAATATTTTAGAACATTCGCTTGATGCGATTATTAGTTTTGACTGTGATGGTGTTATTACCAGTTGGAATGATGGCGCGGTAACGATTTTTGGTTATGAAAAACATGAGGTTATTGGGCTCAAGAAAACAACGTTCATTGTTCCTAACGATGGATATGATGCAGAAGCTGAAAAGTTTAATCAGGTCCTTAGCGGTAAATCGTTATTAAATTTTGTTAGCCAACATAAACGAAAAGACAATGCACTACTGTCAACGTCGATGACCTCATTGGCTATTTATAATGAGTTTGGCAAAATAATCGGTGTCAGCCAGACTATTCGAGATATTACGGTACAGCTGAATGCTGAAAAGCAAATTTTAAATATTAATGCCAACCTTGAACGTAAAGTTACCGAGCGGACTCAGGCGTTACAGCAAGCACTGTCAGAAAATAAAACCTTACTGGATAATATTAACCAGCAGCTGCTTTATTCTGAAACGGATAAAGACGGCGTTATCTTGGGGGTAAATGATTATTTCTGTTTAGCATCTGGATTTACTCGTGAACAAATGATCGGTCAGAAGCATTCAATTTTGAAATCTAACCAGCATGATGATGCCTTTTGGGCCAATATGTGGCAAACCATTAATGCTGGTAAAACTTGGCATGATGAAGTGTGTAACCATGATAGTCAGGGTAATGTTAAGTGGTTTGATACGGTCATTGCGCCTGTAATGGATGCGGACGATAACCTTGAACGCTGCTTTGCACTGCGAATTGATATTACTGAACGTAAGAATACCCAGCTTGAAAAGAATGAACTGGCTTCCTTACTTACCAATGTGCTTGCAGCTGCATCAGAAATAGCCATTATTTCCACCGATAATAACGGTATTATTAATATTTTTAATCGCGGTGCCGAGTTATTACTTGGCTATCAAGCTGAAGAGATAGTGGGTAAGCAAAGCCCTGCAATATGGCATTTACCTTCAGAGATCCGTGAACGCAGTAAACAGTTAACCAAAGAATTTGACGAAGATATTATTGCTTTTGACGTGTTTGTGTATAAACCAAGAGTACAAGGGCCTGAAACGCGTACTTGGACGTATGTCCGCAAAGATTTCTCTCAATGCCAAGTGTCGTTGTCGGTATCCGCTATGCGCGATCAAAATGGAGAGATAATTGGGTATTTAGGGGTAGCGGTTAATATTGATGTGATGCTTCAACAACAAGAAGAACTAGTATCAGCCAGTAACCAACTGTCCAAAGCGGCTGAGGTGGCTGAGTTAGGCATTTGGAATTTAGATTTTCACACTAATCGTTTGCAATGGAACGATCGTATGTTTGCCATGTACGATTATCCATTAGCGCTTACGGAAGAGGAATTAAGTTACCAACATTGGCAAAAACGGGTCCATCCAGATGATCTTGCGATGGCTGAACTCGCTTTAAAACAAGCCATTGACTTAAACCTTCCTTACGATCCTACTTTTAGGATCATTACCAGTACGAATCAGATTCGCTATATTCATGCTGGTGCCCATATTAGTTACGATAAATCAGGTAAACCGGTGCGCGTGGTCGGGATTAACCGCGACATTACTGAGCAACGCGAGTTAGAGCAAACCTTGCGGTTAGCGAAACAAGCTTCAGATGCAGCCAGTGCAGCTAAATCTCAATTTTTAGCGAATATGAGTCATGAAATCCGTACTCCAATGAATGCTGTATTAGGCATGTTACAACTTATTCAACATTCTGATATGAGTCGTCAGCAAGCTGATTATGTTTCTAAGGCTGAAATAGCTGCGAAGTCATTATTAGGGCTGTTAAATGATATTTTAGACTTTTCTAAAATTGATGCTGGTAAGTTAGAACTTGATTTGCATCCGTTTCAACTGGAAACGTTAATGCGTGAGCTAGCGGTGATGCTGGCGACCAATGTACACAGTAAAAATTTAGAAGTTATTTTTGATTTAGATCCTGCCATTCCATACCTTATTGAAGGTGATGAACTTCGTTTGCGCCAAGTGTTGTTAAACCTTGCGGGTAATGCGATTAAATTTACCTCAGAAGGTCATGTTATTGTCAGTGTACACTGCAATGAATGTATTGCTAACCAAGCGAATTTAACCATTTCGATTACCGATACGGGTATCGGAATCAGTCCTGAACAAGGGAGTAAAATTTTCCAAGGTTTTGTCCAAGCAGAGTCTTCAACGTCAAGACGATTCGGCGGTACAGGATTGGGATTAGCAATCACTAAACGTTTAGTTGAGTTAATGGGCGGTGAATTAACGTTATCGAGTCATGTTGGCAAGGGCAGTCGCTTTTGGTTTGATTTGACGTTTAATATTGTTGAAATAAAGAATAACGATTTAGATATCGACTTACAGGGTAAGAATATTCTGATTGTTGATGACAGTAAGATGAGCCGTAAAATTTTATCAAAAACCTTAATGGTCCATGGTGCTTATGTTAATGAGGCTCATAACGGCAAGCAGGCTATCAATCTTATTGATCAAAGCTTAAATGCCAGCAATCATTATGATGTGATTATTATGGATTGGCGCATGCCTGATAAGAATGGCTTAGAAACCGCCAATCATATTCAAGCTATGTTTCCGGCAGGTAAAGCTCCGGCCATTATTATGCTGACCGCGTATGGTGCAGAGGTGATGGAACAAACTAAACAATATCGCCAACAGCCTTTTGTGAGTATGTTGACCAAACCTGTGACGGCGAACTTGATGCTCGAGTCGGTTTACCGAGCCATTCATGGTTTAGAACAGCCAATACAATCTAGAAAAATAACTAATTTAGCATTAAAAGGTGCCAGGGTTCTGGTGGTTGAGGATAATCAGCTTAATCGCCAAGTTATTGATGAATTATTACGTCTACAAGGTGCGATTGTTACATTGGCTAAAGACGGTATTGAGGGTGTTGATTGGGTCACTAAGTCAAATAATCAATTTGATATTGTTATTATGGACATGCAAATGCCGGTAATGGATGGACTTGAAGCAACACGTATTATTCGTGCCGATGGCCGATTTAATGATGTACCTATTTTAGCTATGACGGCTAACGCATCGCTTGCCGATAAAACATTATGCCTAGAAGCGGGGATGAATGATCATATCGGTAAACCGATAGACATGACACTTTTGTTACCTTGTATACTTAACCTGCTAGGCCAAGATAATAGTGCTTATTATCATTCAACTGTTAATAATCCGCCTGTTGCGTTACCTGAGGTGCGTAATGATGGCGACGATGATGCGATTATCGAAAATCCTGATTCTATTTTACGTCGTTTTGGTGGTGAACTTGCCTTTTTCATTGATGTGAAACATCATTTTGCATCAGAAATGTCAGAGCAATTATCATTACTTACGCAAGCGTTTGCACTCGAAGATGACAATGCTATCAGTAGTATTGCCCATACAATTAAAGGCACTTCGAGCAATATTGGTGCTAAGCGGCTGGCAGCTTTTGCTGCCACACTAGAGCACAATATAAAAAATGCTGTTAATGTTGATTCAGATGCTTGTTTAAGCCAAATGCAAGGCCAGATAAATGATAGCCTGCATATGTTAGATACTCTATTTCCAGATGAAAGTGCTGTATTAACCACTCGCACACTTGATAATAGCGCTGTATTGCCGATACAAAGCATAGACGTGGATAAAACCGATCGATTAATGGAATTATTGGTTGATCAAAATTTAGATGCCATTGAGTACCTTGAGCGCCTGTTAAGCAACGTGGTGCCAGATAAACAGTGGTTAAGATTAAAAAACCAAGTGAGCCAACTTGAGTTCTTGGATGCTGTCGATACATTAAAATCGATAATTAAGGAGTGATGCGTGTTCATAGATGAGTATATTTCAGGTGCTGCGCCTGTTAGAGGTAAAATACTGTTAGTTGATGATCAAGTTGTGAACATCAAAATATTACATCAACTCTTGCAAGCGGATTACGACATTTATATGGCTCGCGATGGTCATCAAGCCATTGATATGTGTAAAAAAGTCAAACCAGATATCGTATTGTTAGATATTGAAATGCCGATGCTCAATGGATTTGATGTGTGTGCACATTTGAAACAAGATCCCGATACCGAAGATGTGGCGGTTATTTTTGTCACCGGTCATTTTGATGAAGTTAAAGAGGTTAAAGGATTTCAGTTAGGGGCAGTCGATTTTATTCATAAACCCATTAACCCGGTTATCACTAAAGCACGTATTAAAAATCAGATGATGTCTAAATCTCAAACTGATTTATTACGCTCTATTGCACTGTTAGATGGATTAACCGGTGTTGCTAACCGGCGTAAGTTTGACCAAGTGCTGCCTGTAAGTTGGTTACAATGTGCGCGTGAAAAACAGCCATTGACCATTATTTTATTGGATATCGATTTCTTTAAGCACTTTAATGATACTTACGGCCACACTGAAGGCGATACGTGCTTACGCATCGTTGCACAGAAGATACAAGACACCGTTAATCGTCCTTATGACTTAGTCGCGCGTTATGGTGGTGAAGAGTTTATCTGCGTGCTACCAAACACCGATTTAATTGGCGGAACTTATGTGGCTCAGCAAATTGTTGACAGTATAGTGTCATTGAAAATAGCTCATTTAAATTCACCAATATCTGAATTTGTTACTGTAAGCGCTGGGGTTTCAACGGTAGTGCCAATGTATGATATGCCGAATAAAAATTTAGTTGAAGCGGCTGACAAACAATTGTACTTAGCCAAAGACCGTGGCAGAAATAGAGTGTTAGGTTGTTTAGCAGAATGAAACACCTAGATAACTAGAGCGCTGCGCTGCTAGTATGCTTCGCGGCTAGATGCTATAAAATCTTAGCAACAGCCTAGATCGCTGCGCTGCTAGTACGCTTCGCGGCTAGATGCTATAAATGCAAAGGCTTAGAGTCTAGACGACTAGAGCGCTGCGCTGCTATAAAACCAAAGGCCTAGATGACTAGAACCTAGTTCGCTTGAAATCGCTTTTCATCGCTTGCTATCGATTTACATTTAACAGCGCAGCTGTCCTTAGCAGGACGCAGTCCGCCCTAGAAGCGCAGCGCTCTAGAACCTAGGATCTAGGATCTAAGCTTAACAGCGCAGCTGTCCCTAGCAGGACGCAGTCCGCCCTAGAAGCGCAGCGCTCTAGAACCTATGATCTAGGATCTAAGCTTAACAGCGCAGCTGTCCCTAGCAGGACGCAGTCCGCCCTAGAAGCGCAGCGCTCTAGAACCTATGATCTAGGATCTAAGCTTAACAGCGCAGCTGTCCTTAGCAGGACGCAGTCCGCCCTAGAAGCGTAGCGCTCTAGAACCTAGGATCTAAAATTTATGCCGATAACCTAATACATAAGCTATATCAGCACTGTTATCCATGTTTAAAAAGTTCTCAACCATAGTGAATTCGATGGCGCTGCTATTGAAGTAATAGCGATAACCCAACACCGCTTCATTAGAGGCTTCTGAGAAGTTTTTATCCCAACTCACCATGCCATCATAACGATGATATTCAGCTAACCAACCGTGCCGACCGCTACGATATTCGTAACCCAGCCCCAACATTAAGTAATGTGATTCGAAGGCATTTTGCGATAACGGTTCTGTATTGTGTAAGAAACTCATTCCTAAAGTCGAGTTCACATGGTGATTGCCATTGTGATAACCGTAATTGATTTGTACGCTTTGCTGGAAACTTTCATCAACAAATGGGCCTGAATCTACATACTTGTAGTACAAGGTTCCCCCGATGGAAATACCATGGTGTTCATTTTGCAGTAATTGATAACCTAGGTATGCAGTAAGAGCATTATTGAGGGTTTCACCATTAAAGTTTTCAACATTGATATGGTATTTTTCTGAATGGATCTGACTTTGGTGTTTCGCTTGTTTATTACGACCATTTTGCTCAAATCCAAAAGCATCGTGAAACCACATTGTTAAGGAGTCTAAATGGTTATCACCGCTAAATTGCCAAGTGTATTTAGCATCAAACAATAAATCCTCAGTGATTTGCCATTTTAAGCCGCTGCTAATCGCATTTTGGTAGTAATCAGCTAATAACTCATCTGACTCTGACCAGACGCTGGCTGCATTGGCTGTGATGTACCATTCTTTTTGACCTTGGGGCAACGAAAAGCCAGATCGTAAAAGTGGGCTAAGATTAATAGATTGCATCGGTGATTGCGCATATACCTGTAACGGTCCGTAATCATTAAAACTGACTACTTGCGCTTTTGCAGGCAAGATCGTAAAAATACTCACAATGGATATCAGTTTAAGGTTGGTCTTCATCGCTATTCCCTGAGTTAACTGTCCAGTTAATCTATTTGTATCGGCTAATTACATAAATAAAATAAATACTCGTATCTGCCAATATTTAGTGGTGTTAGTTGATGAGGTTGTGCGCATTATGATGGTATGAGAACATAATTTAAATATCCAAAAGGAACACATTATGACATTCAGTTATATCATCACTCCTATGCTAACAATAGTATTCACTGTTTAAGATAATGTTGGCTAATATTACTGAATATTTAAACGATTATTTTATTTGTAAAGTATTGATTATTATCTGATAGCAAGGTATAAAATTATTTATAGGCTCCTTGTGGATAATGAAATTAATATGATAGTGTTAATTTTGAATTGTTAATTTGAGTTTTATTTTGAGTTGTTGTTTGAATTGTTGTTTGGATGCTGTTGCTGTACAGAGATATAGTTTCTTTAATGTGTTATTTGTGATATCAAACTGCCGGTTTACTCAGTTTTTTAGTTGTATTATTTAAGCGTTATTTCCCCAAAATGTGTAATGGATACGCATTAATAAAATGGATTTGTAATGAAAAAACTTTCTTTTCAATTTACGCAATCAATGTCCTTCGAACTATTTCTTAACCTTTATATTTCTGCAATACATCATCGATTAGTTTACTCAACAGTACCTTTTATCTCTGTTATTTATGACATTGTTATTGGCGAGAACGTTTTTTTCAGGATCACTTGCTGCAATATTAGCGATACAGTCCCTCACTGTTCGATGCTGGAGCTGTGATGGATTTCATTTGGTTGTTAGGTTTACTGGCCATCTATATTCCAATCCAAATGTGTATTGATACGTACATTGTGTATCGAACTGACGTACAACAAAAAGGTTGTGATTACCTGTTGGCATTTATTCCGTTGCTGACGTTTGCCTATCCAGAGCACTATTTGTATAGTTTTATCTCTTTAGCGCTCATTGTACTGTATGGCATATCACTGCGTTATTATGCTGCATTTAATGATTGGCTTGATTTTGATCAAGATCGTTTAGCTGGATTGTGTCTCGGTGGGTTGGGGGTTGGTGGCATAATTATCACCGCGAGTTTGATTTACCAATTTGTACAGCATTAACCTAAGATAATGTAGGTTTGACAATTTTATCGCTGAATGGCGTTATGCTTGAGCGACAATTTTTTGATGAAGATTATCCCATTGTTCTGGGAATTTCCCATCTAACATATACACAAATGCAATCAATTCTGCGATTAAAAGATACAGCTCTTTAGGTACTTCATCACCTAATTCTAATAGCTGTAAAAACTCACTTAAGTGTGGATCTTGATGTATATGGATCCCCGCTTCTTTAGCGATTAATATCATCTCCTCGGCAACTAAGTCCTTACCCGTAGCAGTAATTTTAGGGGCACTTTTACCATCAAAACTGAGTGCAACTGCTTGCTGTATTTTTTTCGAGTCATCTTTCATTATGTTCTCTATTAAGCTCTGGTTTTGACTAAATAGTGATCGCCAGGTAATAACGTCGCTGGAATTTGGGCTAACTGTGTTGTGAGCTTACCTGGTGTAAAACCAATTTGTGTAATTTTATCTGACAGTGTTTGGTTAAAACGTTCTACTCTCGTAAGTAGCATTTGGTTGTTGCCTTTAAATTGGATATCAAGCACATCTGCCTGCTTATGAGCACAAATCAATAATGATCCTTGGGCTAAATTAAATTTGAGTTGTAGCTTCCATCCTGCTTTTTTATCTTTGTCTGAATCATTTTCTTGTTCAAATTTACCTTCAAACTGTTCATCACGTTGGTTGATTGAATAGGGGAGAGCAAAGTACCAAGTCATGGCTTGATTGGGATCGGTGCTTGCATGTTGGTACAGCGCAATACTGTTAGCCAATTGTGCCAAAGAGTCTGCCCCTCCTAACTTATCTAATGCGGCTAACAGACCTGAATTAGCACTGAGTTTACTCAAGGTCCGTTGTTGCAACTGCGCAAGGTGGGCCTGAAGTTTATCGCTGATCCCTGAGCCTGTTGATTTTGTTTTCACCCCTAATAATAACTGGAATAAGGTTGTGATAGCGCTACCAGAAAACAGAGGTGAGGGTTGTGAGTTTGTTGAGTGACCTAGCTGAGTGTGGGCAAGATTAAGCGCCGCTAAACTGTATAGCTCACTGCTGAGTAATGCTGGATCACTCAATGCACTTAATGGATGCGGGCTAATTTGAGGCAAATGCTTAAACAGTTCACTGGCCAGATTATGTGGGACTTGTTGGCTTAACTGCTGTTTTATTGGCATCGCGCCTGCTTTTGATAACGCTTTATTCAGCACTTCTATTGGTGCAGGGTCACCGTTCAATTTGTTTGATGCATTGTTGTTTAATGCATTATTGTTTGTTGGATTGCTCTTTGCACTATTGTCTATCGCAGAAGCGGTGTTTGCTTTGGGTGTGTTTTGTTCCGCTAATGATTTTGTCGATAACGATGTTTGCTCTACCGTGTTGGTAGCATTTTTGGCTAGATTGGCTTGCTGAGCCATATTGCTGGTGGTTTTAGTGAGATTCGACTCAGATGATAGTCCTGATGGATTAGGTTGTTGTGTTACCGGCCCCCCGGTTTTTACTGTAGCACTATCTTGGCCGATTTTGGCTGAAAAAGGCGTTAATTCAATAGGCGTTTTTTGTTGGGTATCGCTTCCTTTTACCGCATTATCAAGTGTAGGCAGTGGTGTTGACTCTAGCTTTTTTAGAAATTGGCTGAGGATTTGTGCTGGTTCATTTTTAGTGATGATGATGTTTGCTGCTTGAAAAGACTGATCTGCTTGAGGCGTTGTGGTGAGTTTCGTTAAATTAACGGTTATTTCAGCAATGACTGGCGTGAGCGCAAGTTGCAATTGCTGATGCTGCACCACCACCTTAGCTAAATATTGGCCTGAGTTTAACGCGGTGTTTGGCGATAATTGGATGCTTGTGCCACCAGAAAAAGTTAATTTCCCTTGGTCTATTATCGCTGTAGGCAGAGGATAACCTTGAGTTCTGGTTGCCAGCGTTGCGAGTTGTTGTGTTGATACACCATTTTGCTTTGCCAGTTCCTCAAGACCTTGTGGTAAGGAAAGCTGAATGGGTTGTGCCAAAAGCACTAATTGAGTGGTAACTGTTTGGGCGGGTGATGTGGCCGTTGAGCCAGCAGAAGCCGTTGACATTACAGGGGTGGTAGCTTGGTTGTTGATGACTTCTGTTTGGACTACGGGGACATTTGCACTGGAAACGGCACGAGCCACAAGTTTAGCGTGATCGCTTGCTATAACGACTTGCGCTGTCTGTTGTAATAATTTTTGCAGTTCAGCGGTCTTGTTTAGTTGATATTGCTGATTTTCAATGGTGACGTCGAGTTGGGCGTTTGCTGGTGGTTGTAACACTTTGACGGGCAATAATACGGCTGCTAAATCTGATTTAGTGGTCGACGAGCTAGATACCGCGGATTTGTCATTTGAAGTTTTTGTTGGTAAAGAAGGACTATCTGTTTGAGTTTGTTTGCGCTCAGACAACTTCTGCGGACTTGCATCTGCAGGTTTTATTGTGACGGTATTGACCGTTTTTTGAGGGAGCGTTGTTGGTACAGCCATAGAAATCCTTTCAAACGAACATGTTTGTCTATTGAAATTAATCTACATGTCAGTGAACAATATTAACTACATTTACAATTTTTTGATTGATATTGTCAAATGGGACAGTATCCTTAGCTCCCTGTTACCTTATTGGGGTAACATACAGGGTTTTATGCCATTACAGTGAATGATTGCTGATAACACAGACGTATGAGTAAGGCCTGACTGATAAATAGTGAATAATAACAGCCTTACACTTGCTTGCTAAATTATATCGACTTGAACAAAAATTGCTTTAATAAAAAAGACAAAAATAGCAGTTTGTTGAGTAGTACCTTTTGTCATTTTAAAGAGAATTATATGAAGTATAAATGGATATTACTTCAGGTGTTTGTTGCCGTTAGCATGCCAGTGTATGCCGAAGCAGAAGCACCTCAAGTTGCCACATCATCACGTCCTGCGGTCGAAATCAAATACAATGATCCTCGCGATCCATTTGAAGAAGTTAACCGCACAATGTGGGACTTTAACTATCTGTTTTTAGATCGGTATATTATTCGCCCAGTTGCCCATGGTTATAAAGACTATGTTCCTAATCCAGTCAGAACGGGTGTTAATAATTTTGTTTATAACCTAGAGGAACCTAGCTCTCTGGTGAATAATACCTTGCAAGGAAAGTGGGGATGGGCTGCTAATGCCGGCGGTCGTTTTACGGTTAATACCACCATAGGTTTACTGGGTTTAGTCGATGTAGCTGACATGATGGGGATGCACCGTAAACAAGATGATTTCAACGAAGTGTTGGGTTATTACGGTACCCCAAATGGCCCTTATTTTATGGCGCCGTTTTATGGCCCAATTGTGACAAGAGAAATCGCCTCTGATTGGGTGGATGGTCTATACTTTCCTTTATCTGAGCTAACGATGTGGCAGTCAGTATTAAAATGGGGTTTAAAAGGCTTGGATGCTCGTTCTAAAGCCATTGATCAAGAAAGATTATTAGACAATGCTCTTGATCCTTATGCTTTTGTAAAAGATGCCTATTTGCAGCATATGGATTACAAAGTTTTTGATGGTGATGTGCCATCTAGTCAAGCGGACGATGAGTTACTTGACGAATATTTAGATGAACTAGAATAGTCGAGGCATACAGGCACCTCGGCAGTGTAGTTTGCGAGGTTGTTGTATGGCGCTTACTGATGTCGAGATCCTCTTTGTTGAAGATGACCCGATATTTCGCCATGTCGTTGCTGATTTTTTGCAGCGGCAAGGTGCTCGGGTTCAACAAGCATGTAATGGCGATGAAGGCATAGCCCTTTTTTCCGATGCTATTTTTGATATTGTTATTGCAGACTTAAGCATGCCAGGCCTTCATGGTTTGTCGATGCTTAAACAAATGCAAGATATTAATCCTGCTATACCCGCTATTGTTATTTCTGGTAATGATGTGATGTCTGATGTTGTCGAAGCATTGCGCATTGGTGCCAGTGATTATCTGACTAAACCTATTGCTGATTTATTCATTATTGAGCAGGCAATCATACAAGTGATGATGTCAGCCGCTACGCCGATGAATGTTTCTGGGCAATCGCATTTACAAGAAATGAATGAGTTATCTTACCAAGAGCTTACCGATAACTTATCTTTACTTGAGCAAAATGCTCAAGCGGCCAAAAGTGTTCAGCAGCAGTTATTTCCTGCGTCGCATATCTATTATCCCAAAGCCGAAATCAATTACAGTCTATTTAAAAATAATGATGTTAGTGCTTACTTCATCGATTCTACAATGGTGGGGGAGCATCATTTAGTGATGTATATGGCACACTTTTCACCTGAGGATAATAGCGCCGCTTTTGGCTGTGTCTTATTGCGTAGTTTTATTAATCAAAAACTTAAGTTATTTAGAAATGGTTTAAGCAATACCTTAATCGAACCTAATAATATGTTGTCTTATCTTCATGAGCGTATGGTGAAGTCTGGGTTACATATTAATACCGATATTATTTATGTGTGCCTCGATTTGACCCGCTACCAGTTATCAATAGGGCAGTCTGGTAAAGGATTAAGGTGCTATTTACGTAACGGTAATGAGCTTACTCCTCTAGCATTGCCAGAATCAGCACCTCTTGGCAGTACTGTATGGGATAAGCCGAGTATGCAAACTAGAACCTTGTTACTGGATGAACAAATTTGTATTGGCACACATTTTTATGAGCATAAACAACAACTGCTTGATAACCGTTTTACAGGATTGGTTTATCAATCCGATATTAAAGCAGGTGGCTTTATGCAGTTAGCGTGTCGCTGATCATTGTTTAAGTCTATCTAGACACTAGACACTAGAAACCTAGAGCGCTGCGCTGCTAGGACGCTTCGCGGCTAGAGGCTATAAAAGCAAACTGCATAGCGAAGCGACTTTAGCAGGACGAAGTCCGCTCTAGCAGCGAAGCGATTCTAGCAGAACACAGTCCGTTCTAGCAGCGAAGCGATTCCAGCAGGACGAAGTCAGCTCT